>JBKHWX010000237.1:0-6756 GCA_046566325.1 Actinomycetes bacterium
GTCCCACCGGCGCCGCCGACCCCCGCGCCAGCCCCGGAGGGCTCCCGGTGCAGGGCGCCGGTGGTCGCGGTCTCCGCCGTGTCGACCTCCGCCGCCTCGGCCGTCAGCTCGTGGGAGGGCGACCAGACGCGGGTGAGGACGACCACGGCCGCTGCGGAGACGAGCGAGGCGAAGATGTCCGCGAGCTGCACGGAGATGAAGTTGGAGGCGACGAACTGCGCGCCACCGAAGGCGACGCCGGCGGTCAGCGCCGCCGGCCAGGTCTGGCGCGCGCCCCGGCCGCCGTCCACGGCGATCACCAGGAACAGGGGCACGATGAGGGCGAGCAGCGGCGTCTGCCGCCCGACCATGGCGCCGATGGTGTCGATGGTGAGCCGCGGGTCGTTCGACGCGCCGGAGGCGACGGTCGCCAGGGTGACGATCGGGGTGGCCAGGGCACCGAACGCGACCGGCGCCGTGTTCGCCAGCAGGCTGACGACGGCCGCCTTGAGGGGCCGGAAGCCGAGGCTGACCAGCATGACCACGGTGATCGCGACCGGCGTCCCGAAGCCGGCCAGCGCCTCGAGCAGTGCGCCGAAGCAGAACGCGATGATGATGGCCTGGATCCGGGGGTCGTCGGAGATGAGGCCGAACGTCGCGCGGAGATCCTCGAACCGACCGCTGATCACGGTCAGCTCGTACAGCCAGATCGCGGCGAAGACGATCCACATGATCGGGTACAGCCCGAACACGGCGCCCTCGGTCGCGGACAGCAGGGCAAGGTCGATCCGCATCCCGTAGGCGACCACGGCGACGATGATCGAGACGGCGAGGGCGGCAAGCCCCGCCCAGTGGGCCTTCCACTTCATCAGACCCAGCGTGACGAAGATGGTGAGCAGGGGCAGCAGCGCGACGAGCGCGCTCACGAGCAGGTTTCCCCCGACCGGGTCCAGCTGTGGTTGGTACACCTCGACCTCCCGTCGTCTGGACGTCATGGTGGTGCAAGACTTGATCTCCCGCACGTGGGAGCGCGGGAGAGGCGGAATCCCTTGATCGACAAAGACTTGCGTCGATCATGGAGTCCCGCCCCGCGCACGGCGCTCCCGGGTCAGGACGACGGCAGGAGCGCCTCGAGCGGCACCTCCGGGTCGGCGAGCGCGTGGGCGTCGACCGCCACACCGCTCAGGACGAGGCGCTGGACGTCGTCCCCCACGTCCCACACGTTGACGTTCATCCCCGCGAGCACCCGGCTGTGCGCCACCCAGAACGCGACGAACTTCCGGCCCGCGAGGTCCCCGCGGACGACGACAGAGGCGTGCGTGTCCGCGGGCACGTACCCGACGTACTCCATCCCGAGCTCGAACTGGTCTGTGTAGAAGTACGGAAGGCGGTCGTAGACCACGTCCGCCCCGATGATGGTGCCCGCGGCGACCGCAGGCTGGTTCAGCGCGTTCGCCCAGTGCTCGACGCGGACGTGCCGACCGAGAAGCGGGTGGAGGGCGTTCGCGACGTCACCCGCCGCGAGAACGCGAGGGTCCGTCGTCCTCAGGTGCTCGTCGACCAGGACGCCGTTGTCAACGGCGAGACCAGCGGCTCTCGCAAGGCCGTCGTTCGGCACCACCCCGATCCCGCCGACCACCACGTCGGCCCGGAGCCGCGTCCCGTCCCTCAGGACGACGGCCCGCACGTGGCCCTCGCCGTCGCCGTCGATCCGGTCGACCTGCACCCGGCGGCGGACGTCGACCCCGTGCTCGCGATGCAGGTCCGCGAAGGCCTCCCCGATCTTCGGGCCGAGGACGCGGCCAAGCGGCACGTCGCCCGCCTCCAGCACCGTGACCTCCGCGCCGAGGCGACGCGCCGCGGCGGCCGTCTCCATGCCGATCCAGCCACCGCCGATGACGACGAGCCGCGCACCCGGGACGAGGCAGGCCTTGACCCGCTGGTTGTCGTCGAGGGTCCGCAGGTAGAGGACGCCGTCCAGGTCCGAGCCGGGCACGGACAGCAGCCGCGGGCTCGAGCCGGTCGCGAGCAGCACGTGACCGTACGGCAGCCGCCTCCCGCCCGCCGTCACCACCTCGCGGACATGCCGGTCGAGCTCGACAGCCGTCGTGCCCAGCAGCACGTCGACGTCGCGCTCGGCGTACCAGGGCTCGTCGTGGACGAACAGAACGTCGTCCGACACCGTTCCGAAGAGATGGTCCTTGGTGAGGGGCGGCCGCTCGTACGGGAGGTGGCGCTCCGACCCGACCAGCGTCACCGGCCCGTCGAACCCCTGGTCGCGCAGCCCCTCGACGGCCTTCGCCCCCGCCAGCCCGGCCCCGACCACCACGACGGCGTCGCGCCGTCCCCGGTCAGCCACGACGACCGCCGAACCCGCCCGCGACGGACGACGTCAGCGCGAGGAACTCCGCCCGCGAGCGCGGGTCCTCCCGCAGCGTCCCGAGGAGCGTGGACGTGATCGTCGTGCTGCCGATCGCACGGACGCCGCGCACGGTCATGCAGCTGTGCTCCGCCTCGATCACGACACCGACACCGGCCGGCTGGAGGTGCTCCTGCAGCCAGTCGGCGACCTCCCGGGTGAGCCGCTCCTGAACCTGGGGACGCCGGGCGAACAGCTCGACGACGCGGGCGAGCTTCGAGAGGCCGAGGATGCGTGCACCCGGCAGGTAGCCGACGTGGGCGACACCGACGAACGGCAGCATGTGGTGCTCGCACAGGGACCGCAGGGGGATGCCGCGCGCCAGTACGAGCTCGTCGTACTCCTCGTCGTTGGGGAACGTCGTGAGGTCGAACGCGGGCGGTGTGAGCAGCTCGGTGTACGCCCGGACCATCCGGCCGGCCGTGTCGGCGAGGGCGGTGCGGTCGGAGAAGATCCCGAGCCCGCTCAGAAGCTGCTCCGCGCCCGCGAGAGCCACGTCCGCATCCGCTTCCGGAGGCGCCTCTGCCACGCGAAGTCGAACCACCGCGCCACCTACTCCGTACATCGCTCCTCCTTCTAAAGGAAACGGTTATGGACGCTAGAGACGCTAGGGCCGTTGCACTGTTCCGTCAAGGACTTTCTCTTTTAGAATGGTGGGGTGACGGAGGACTTCGCGACCGAGGTGAGCGGGATCGGCTCGCTGGCCGACCCCGTCCGCCGGGCGCTGTACCTGCACGTGGTGGGCGCGCACGAGCCGGTCAGCCGGGACCAGGCCGCGACCGCGACCGGGGTGGCGCGGCACACCGCGAAGTTCCACCTGGACCGGCTCGTGGACGAGGGGCTGCTCGAGACCGAGTACCGGCGGCTCTCGGGACGGCGAGGGCCCGGGGCGGGCCGGCCCTCAAAGCTCTACCGCCGCGCCTCACGCGAGTTCGCCGTCTCGCTGCCCGAGCGGCGGTACGACCTCGCCGGCCAGATCCTCGCGCAGGCGCTGGAGGACGCGGCGTCACGGAGCACGACGGTCGAGGAGGCCGTCGCGGTGGCGGCATCCGAGGCCGGACGGCGTCTGGCCGAGGAGAGCGTCGGCGCGCGGGGGACGCGGTGGGGGGGCGAGGTAAGCCACGGCGAGGGCGAGGGCCGCCGCGGCGACCTCGTCGAGGTGCTGCGCGCCTGCGGCTACGAGCCGCGGCTCACCTCGGACGGACGACGGGACGTCGTCGAGCTGGCGAACTGCCCCTTCCACAGCCTCGCCCGCAACCACACCCAGCTCGTGTGCGGCATGAACCTGTCGATGCTCGGCTCGCTGACGAAGGGGCTCGGCCGTGGGGACGACGTCGAGGTGCGTCTCGACCCCGCGCCGGGGCGGTGCTGCGTCACCTTGACGAGACGGCAGTAGTCCGGCCACGGGTCGCCGGCCGTCGTCGTGCCGCTCTGACCGGCGACCTCACGATCACGAGCCCGCGCCGAGCCACGTGTCCTGCGCCGTAAGGGAGCAGACGCGCGAGGCCGCTTGTCCATCCCGGCAGTTGGGGTGTTGGCTCGGGCTTGGGAGGATGCCTATATCCCCCGATACCCGCTTGCCCGGCCATGCACCGACCGTCGGGCCGCTTGCAGGAGGTGACATGGCGCGCTCGGGCTCCACGGACGCTTCGTCCACACCGCCGCTCGAAGGCCTCCTCGTGGCCGACCTGAGCCGTGTGCTGGCCGGTCCCATGGCGACGTCCCTGCTCGCGGACCTCGGCGCCACCGTCGTGAAGGTGGAACGGCCGGGAGCCGGCGACGACACGCGCAGCTGGGGGCCGCCGTGGACCGCCACCGCGTCGTCCTACTACGAGTCGGCGAACCGCTCGAAGCGGAGCATCACCCTCGACCTGCGGGAGCCGGAGGACGCCGCGTTGGCGCGCGAGCTGTGCCGGCGGGCCGACGTCGTGGTGGAGAACTTCCGGTCGGGGACGCTGGACCGGTACGGCCTCGGCTACGAGCAGGTCAGCGCCGAGAACCCGGCGGTCGTCTACTGCTCGCTGACCGGGTTCGGCTCCGGTGAGGGAGCCGGCCGGCCGGGGTACGACTTCGTCGTCCAGGCGGTCGGCGGCCTGATGAGCATCACCGGCGACCGCGACGGCGACCCGCACAAGGTCGGCGTGGCGCTCGTCGACGTGCTCACCGGCAAGGACGCCGTCATCGGCATCCTGGCCGCCCTCGAGGCCCGGCGGCGCGACGGCGTCGGGCAGCACGTCGAGGTGAACCTGCTGTCGAGCCTGCTGGGCAGCCTGGTGAACCAGGCGTCCGGGTACCTGGCGAGCGACCGGAGCCCAGGCCGGATGGGCAACCAGCACCCGTCGATCGCGCCCTACGAGACCCTGCACTGCCGGGACGGGCTGATCGCCGTCGCCTGCGGCAACGACGGGCAGTTCGCGCGGCTGGCCACTGTGCTCGGGGCGCCGGGGCTGGCGACCGACGAGCGCTTCCGCACCAATCCAGCTCGCGTCGCCAACCGCGCCGAGCTCGTCACCGCCCTGGAGGCGCTGCTCGCCGGCAACGACGCGGCCGCCTGGGAGGAGCGGCTGCTGGCTGCCGACGTCCCCGCCGGCCGGGTCAACAGCATCGAGCAGGCGATCGCCCTCGCCGACTCGCTCGGGCTCGAACCGCTGAACCAGACGGACGACGAGCACCTCCCGCAGGTGCGCCACCCCATCACCTACTCCCGCTCGGCGGTCACACCGCCGACCGCGCCACCCCGGCTCGGCGAGCACGACGACGAGATCCGGGCGTGGCTGCAGAGCACGACGCCGACGTCCATCGACGACACACTCCGAGAGGCCTACCGATGAGCAAGTCCAGCACCCTGCCGCCGTTCAAGCCGCTCGACCCCGCCGGGATCGACGACCTGCTGACCAGCGACGAGAAGGACGTGCGCGCCGCCGTCCGCCAGCTGTGCGAGAAGGTGGTCGAGCCGAACGTGGCCGAGTGGTTCGAGACCGGTGAGCTGCCCGACGTCCGCGGACTCGCCAAGGAGTCCGGCTCGATGGGGCTGCTCGGCATGCACCTGGAGGGCTACGGCTGTCCGGGGATGAGCGCGGTGGACTACGGGCTGGCCTGCCTCGAGCTGGAGGCGGCGGACTCGGGGATCCGCTCGCTCGTGTCAGTGCAGGGCTCGCTCGCGATGTTCGCGATCTGGCGGTGGGGCTCGGAGGAGCAGAAGCAGCAGTGGCTGCCGGCGATGGCCGCCGGTGAGGCGATCGGCTGCTTCGGCCTGACGGAGCCGGACGCCGGCTCGGACCCCGGCTCGATGCGCACGCGCGCCCGCCGTGACGGTGACGACTGGGTGCTCGACGGCCGCAAGATGTGGATCACGAACGGCTCCGTCGCCGACGTCGCCGTGGTGTGGGCCCAGACCGACGACGGCATCCGGGGCTTCGTCGTCCCCACCGACACGCCCGGGTTCAGCGCGCCGCTGATCAAGCACAAGCTGTCGCTGCGCGCGTCCGTGACGAGCGAGCTGGTGCTGGACGGCGTCCGGCTGCCGGCCGAGGCGATGCTGCCGGAGGTGCGGGGCCTGAAGGGCCCGCTGTCGTGCCTGAACGAGGCGCGGTACGGGATCGTGTGGGGCGCGATGGGGGCGGCCCGGTCGTCGTTCGAGACCGCGCTGCAGTACTCCAAGGAGCGCACGCAGTTCGGCAAGCGGATCGCCGGCTTCCAGCTGACCCAGGCCAAGCTCGCCGACATGGCCCTCGAGCTGACGAAGGGCACCCTGCTCGCCCTGCACCTCGGCCGCCGCAAGGACGCCGGCACCCTGCGGCCCGAGCAGGTCAGCATGGGCAAGCTGAACAATGTCCGCGAGGCGCTCGAGATCTGCCGCACCGCCCGCCAGATGCTGGGCGCCAACGGCATCTCCCTGGAGTTCCCGGTGATCCGGCACATGAACAACCTGGAGTCCGTGATCACCTACGAGGGCACCGTCGAGATGCACACACTCGTCGTGGGCGAGGCGCTGACAGGGATCGACGCCTTCCGCTGAGGGCTGGGCCTCCCCCCACCCCCCCGGGGTTCGCTGACGAAATGGTTGTAACCGCGCCTTGAAAATCCCCTTTGTGGAGCCACTTCGTCAGCGAACGCCCGCTCCAGGGGGTCGTTGACGCCGAGGCCAGCCGTCCCCAGCTAGTCCGCAGCTAGTCCCCCGTCATACGCCTCGCCCCTCAGCCACCAGGGTTGGCCCCCCATCCCCGAACTTCGCTCCCCACCCCCCGGGGTTCGCTGACGAAATGGTGGTGATCGCGCCCTGAATATCCGATTTGTGGAGCCACTTCGTCAGCGAACGCCCGCTCCAGGGGGTCGTTGACGCCGAGGCCAGCCGTCCC
>JBKHWX010000238.1:0-11628 GCA_046566325.1 Actinomycetes bacterium
TACTGGTGCGGGCGTGGGTGCGCTCGTTCGGGATCGCCGCGACGCTCAGCAACTGCTCCAACAACTACGGCCCCTACCAGCACGTCGAGAAGTTCATCCCCCGGCAGATCACGAACGTGCTGCTCGACGTCAAGCCGAAGCTCTACGGAGCCGGCGCGAACGTCCGCGACTGGATCCACGTGGACGACCACAACGACGCCGTGGTGACGATCCTGGAGAAGGGGCAGCTCGGCGAGACGTACCTGATCGGCGCGGACGGCGAGAAGAACAACCGCGAGATGATCTCGCTGATCCTCGAGCTGATGGGAAAGCCGGCGGACTGGTTCGACCACGTCAACGACCGCCCAGGTCACGACCTGCGCTACGCGATCGACTCCACGAAGCTGCGGGAGGAGACGGGGTGGCGGCCGAGGTACCAGGACATCCGAGCCGGTCTGCGGCAGACCATCGACTGGTACGCCGGCAACGAGTGGTGGTGGCTGCCCGCCAAGGAGCGCACCGAGCAGGTGTACCAGCGCTTGGGTCGTTGACTCGAGACCGGAACGCGTAGGGGCGGCCGAGGTGCGTAGGCGAGTCCGCCGCACACAGAGAAGGCCGGCGCACACAAGGGAGGCCGGCCCTACAGCAGGGCGGCCTCCGCCAGCAGCCGGGAGAGCTCGGCGCCGTTGGGTCCCGACACCCACGGGACGCACAGCGAGCGCGGGCCGGAGTCGGCCGGGACTGGCAGGCCGCTCGACAGCACCTGCTCGGTGGCCGTCAGCTGCCGGATCGCGACCCCCGCGACCCGTGTCGGGTTCGCGTTGACGAAGTCGGCGTACATCTCCGGGTCGTGCTGGCCGTCGTCCCCGACGAGCAGCCAGGACACCTGCGGCAGCTCGTGGGCGAGCCGACGCAGCTGGGTGCGCTTGTGCGCCCGGCCGCTGCGGAACCAGGCGTCCACCGTGGGCCCCCAGTCGGTGAGCAGGAGCGGACCTCGCGGGTAGAGGTGCCGCTCCAGGAAGCGGTTCAGGGTCGGCGCGACGTTCCAGGCGCCGGTGGAGACGTAGAAGACCGGGGCGTCCGGGTACTTGCGGACGAGCCGCTCGAACAGCACGGCCATCCCCGGGACGGATGCGCGCGCGTGCTCGTCCAGGACGAAGGTGTTCCAGGCGGCCCGCAGCGGGCGCGGCAGAGACGTGACGAGGACGGTGCCGTCGATGTCGCTGATGATCCCGAACGTGCTCTCGCGGCCGATCACGTTGACGGGGGCCGAGGCCGTCTCCGAGCCGGGTGAGGAGACCTGAACCTCGCGCCATCCGACCGGCAGGTCGCAGCGCACGACGGCGTCGATGTAGCCGCTCCGGTCGGTCCGCACGATGTGGCGGTGGGTGCCGGCCTGGATCACCACCTCGGCGTCCGTCACCGACGCCGTCGCGAAGCTCCGCCAGCCCCGGACCGATCCGGTGTCCTCACGCCGGCCCGGGTCCGGACGACGCAGCACCAGCCGGCACATCACACGGACCCAGCCGGGCGCCCCGTACCCGGTGTAGGTGACGAGGGCCGGCACCCATCCTCGGCCGAGCAGGCGGCGTTCGAGCTGCGCGTGCACGACGTCCTCGACCCGGGCAGCCCTGTGCACCTTCAGGTCGGTCGTGCTCACCGGTCGTCTCCAGTCAGCAGCTTCTCGTCCAGCCCGTCGCCCAGGGCACCGTCCTCGCACCGCCCGTTGCCGTCGTCCCGCCCGCTGTCGTCGATCGAGAGCCGACCACCCCAGTCACGGCCACCCTCTCGGTCTCGAGGCGGAGGCACAACCGGGACGCCGCGGGGCATTCTGCCAATCGTGGCACGGCCGCCGGCGAGTGCGTCGACCGCCAGGCCGAACACGCCGGGCAGGACGGCGGCGCCAGGCGCCACGGCCGCACGCGTCAGAGGGCTCCCCCCGAGCCCCAGCAGGGCGCGGGTCACCAACCGGTACGTGCGCGTGATCTCTCGCCATCGCCGCTCGTAGCCGGCCGGGTCGGCCCGCTGGACGGCGTCCACGGCGGCCCTGGCGGACTCGAACCCGATGCGCAGGCCCTCGCCGGTCAGGGCGTCCACGTACCCGGCGGCGTCCCCCGCGAGCAGCACACGTCCGGAGGTCCGCCGCTCCACGTGCCGGTGCAGGGGGCCCGCGCCCCGGGCCTCGCTCAGCCACTCGACGCCGTCCAGCCGGGCCTGGAGCAGCGGAAAGGACCGCAGCAGCGCCTCGAAACCGGCCGGCTGCGAGGTGAGCACGGCCACGCCGACGGAGTCGGCGGAGACCGGGGTGACGTACGCCTCCCCTCCCGGCGACCAGTGCACCTCGACGTGTCGGCTCCACGGGCGGACGAGGGCATGGCGGCGAAGACCGAAGCGCCGCCCGTCGGTGCGGGAGGCGATGCCGGCGAGGGCACGGGTGCGCGACCGCAGCCCGTCGCACCCCAGGACCCACCGCCCGTGCCAGCGGCCGCCGGTGGCCAGGTCGACGCGGGCGCCGGCGCCGTCCTGGACGAGGCCGAGCACCCGGTCGGCGACGACGGGCACGCCCAGCGCCTCGGCCCTCGCCCCGAGGGCGGTCACGAGGGACGTGCGGCGGACGCCGAGACCGGCCCCGGCGCGGAAGGGATGGGCCGCGCGGGAGGACCCGTCGGCGGCGAGGTAGGCGATGCCGTCCAGCCTGCGGCCCCCCGGCTGCCCGCCGAGGCGCGCCCGCGCCGCGACCGCCCCGGGCATGAGGCCCTCGCCGCAGGCCTTGTCCACGGGCGACCGGCGTGGCTCGAAGACCACGACGCTCATCCCCCGCAGCGCCGCCTCGACCGCAGCGGCGAGCCCGACGGGGCCTCCGCCGACGACCAGCAGGTCCGCGTCCGGGCGGGTCATGCCCGCGTGCGCTCCGGGGCCGCGGCCGCGAGCGCACGTCGCTCGACGGGGATCCTGAACCCCAGCAGCAGCACCGCGTTGAGCAGCGTGAACACGGTCGCCGTGACCCAGGCGGTGTGCACGAGCGGCAGCGCGAGACCCTCCACCACGACCGCCAGGTAGTTGGGGTGCGACAGCCACCGGTAGGGGCCGCGCTCCACGAGCGGCGCGCCGGGCAGCACGATCACGCGCGTCGTCCAGCGCCCTCCGAGCGTGGCGATGCACCACCACCGCAGCCCTTGCGCGGCCAGGACGAGCGCGAGCATCGGGAGCCCGAGCGCCGGGACGAACGGCCGGTCGGCCAGCAGGACCTCGGCGACGCAGCCGACCAGCAGGCCGGTGTGCAGCAGCACCATGGCCGGGTAGTGCCGCCGGCCGTGCTCGACCCCACCGCCGAGCAGCGCGCTCTCGACGTGCCGCTTGGAGACGACGAGCTCGACGACCCGCTCGAGGGCGACCGCAGCGACGAGCGCCAGGTACCAGGAGGCGACCGTGCCCGTCGCGGTCGCGGCGTCGAGCGCTGCGCTCACGCGGCCACCGTCCGTGCCGTGCGGGACGGCGTTCCTCCCGCCTTCGGGGGAAGGTCGGCCACCTCGTCGCCCGGCCAGCGCAGCAGCACCAGCTCGGCGCAGAAGCCCGGCCCCATCGCGAGCAGGACGCCGTGCGCGCCCGGCGGCGGCGCGTCGTCCTGCAGGGTCGCGGCGAGCACGTGCAGGACCGAGGAGGACGACAGGTTGCCCACGCTGCGCAGCGACTCCCAGGCGTGGCGCAGGGCGTCCGGCGGCAGCGACAGGGACTCCTGCACCGCCTCGAGGACCTTGGGGCCGCCGGGATGGCTCACCCAGCGCTGCACGCTGCCGATCCCGAGGCCGTGGTCGCCGAGGAAGCCTGCGACGTCCTTCTCGAGGTGCTGCCGGACGACGTCCGCGACGCTGGCGGCCAGGACGATGCGGAAGCCGGTCGCGCCGACGTCCCAGCCCATGACCCGGTCCGTGTCCGGGTAGAGACGGCTGCGGGTCGCCACCACGCTCGGGGCCGCGGGTCCCCCGTCCAGCGACGCCGCCCGGTCGCGACCCGCCATCACGACGGCGCACGCGCCGTCCCCGAAGAGGCCGCTGGCGACGAGGTTGGCGGTGGAGGCGTCGTCCCGCTGCAGGGTCAGCGAGCACAGCTCGACGCTGACGAGCACGGCGACGCCGTCCGGGTCGCCCCGCAGGTAGTCGTGCAGGCGCGCGATGCCCGCCGCGCCGGCGACGCAGCCGAGGCCGAAGACGGGGATGCGCTTGACGTCCGGCCGCAGTCCGAGCCGCCCGACCAGGCGGGCGTCGAGGGACGGCGCGGCCACGCCGGTGACGGAGGTCACGAGCAGCAGGTCGACGTCGGACGGCGCGAGCCCGGCCTGCGCGAGCGCGTCGCGGACCGCTCGCTCGGCGAGGTCGAGCCCGACGGAGATGAAGACGTCGTTCGCCTCCCGGAAGGACGTGAGCCGCGGGTACCGGTCGAGCGGGAGCGCGAGGTAGCGGTGCTCGACACCGGCCGAGCGGTGGAGCTGGCGCAGCAGGGACTGCTCGGCGTCGGGCAGGACGAGGCCCGCGAACATCTCCGTGATCTCGTCCTGGGCGTACTTGTGGTCCGGCAGCACGGGGGCGACGGACACGATGCTGCTGGTCACGCGGGCATCCTGTCGCACGAAGGGGCGTGCCGCAGCCGTCGGGCGTCTCCGGTCTTGTGCCCGGGCACCACAGCAGCGCCGCCACCGCGTTGTCGGGCTCTTGTGCCGCGACCACTTACCGTCCGACCCTCAGGCCAGGCCGCACCCCTGCAGCAGCGCCTTCTCGGCGACGTCCTGACCGGGTCCGGTCAGCGGCACGGTGACGACAACGCCCTCCGGCCCGGTCCCGTCCGGGCCGTTCACCACGATGCGGACGTCGAAGGCGTACCCGCGCTTGCTCTCCGCCACTGCATGGGGGTCGCACCGCTGCGGCGTGAGGCGGACGGGGACCGCGGCGGTCTGCGCGACCGCCAGGCTGATCGGCAGCCCGGTCGCCGTCACCGCGAACAGGGTTGTGCCCTCCACGTCCAGCACGCTCGCCGTGTGCCCGGCGGCGACGGGGCCGACGAGCAGGGCGCCCTCGACGGCCCCGGGCGCGGTCGACTGCCACTCGGGAGACCAGGCGAGCGGCGCGACACTCGCGATACGGCGTGCCGCGCACTCCCTGTCGAAGATCGACCGCAGCACGCCGGACCCTGCGCGCGCGGTCAGCTCGGTCGCACGCCTGTCCTGCCCCAGCCACAGCCTCACCACGGGCCCCTCCCGGGGCTGCTCCCGAAGGTGGCACTGCGGCTCGCCGTACGGCACACGCAGGTCCACGCGCTGACCGGGCGGCACGACGGCGGGCTCCGCCACCGGGCCGGAGCCCTGGAAGCCGGGGACCCTCAGCTCCAGGCGGGTGACGACGAGGTCAGCCTCGCCGCCGTTGCCGACCTTCACCTCGACCCGGCGGTCGGCCTGGTCGCGCCTGTACTGCAGCAGCTCGACCGAGACGTGCTCGTCCGAGCGCGACGCCCTGCCGCCGACGTTGGACGCGGCCAGCACGAGGATCACGAGCCCGACGAGGACGACGCCGGCGGCACCCGCCCGGGTCACGCCGACTTTCGGGTCGTCTTCTTGGCGGCCGTCTTCTTGGCGGGTGTCTTCTTCTCGGCGCTGCTCTTCCCCCGCCTGGCCGCCGTCCTCTTCGCGGCCGCCTCGTCGGCCTCGTCCGTAGGTTCGCCCTCGTCCGCCGTCCCCTTCCGGGCGGCCTTGCGCGCGGGCCGCCGGGACGACGTCCGCTTGGCAGGCTGCTCGTCGCCGACGGCCTCGGGAACGCCGAGATCGTCGTCCGACGCCGCCTCGGCACGCTCGGGCGGCGACTCGCCGCGCGCCGCCTTCGCGCGCTCGACGCTGCGCTGCAGGGCGGTGAGCAGGTCGACCACCTCGGCACCCTTGCCCGGGGGCTCCGTCGTCTCCTGCGGCTGCCGGACCTCGCCGCTGGAGATCTTCGCCTCGATCAGGGCCTGCAGCGCCTCGGTGTAGTCGTCGCTGAACTGGCCCGGGTCGAAGTCCGCGGCGAGGGACTCGACGAGCGAGGCCGCCATCTTCAGCTCTGCCGGCTTCAGCTCGACGTCCGCGTCGAGGATGTCGAAGTCGGCCTCGCGGACCTCGTCGGGCCAGAGCATGGTCTGGAGGCAGATCACGTTGTTCCGGACCCGCAGCACGGCGAGCGTCTCGCGCTGCCGGAGCGCCACCTTGACGACGGCCATCCGGTCGGTCTCGGCCAGAGCCTCCCGCAGCAGCGCGTACGGCTTGGCCGCCGTCTTCTCGGGCTCCAGGTAGTAGCACTTGGCGAACAGGATCGGGTCGACCTGGTCGGCGGGGACGAACTCGACGACCTCGATCTCCCGGCTCGTCGTCAGCGGGAGGTCGGCGAAGTCCTCGTCCGTGAGGACGACGAGCTCGCCGTCCTCGGTCTCGTAGCCCTTCGCGATCTCCGCGTACGGGACCTCCTCGCCGTCCACGCTGCACACCCGCTTGTAGCGGATCCGGCCGCCGTCCTCCTCGTGCACCTGGTGGAACTTGACGTCCTTCTCCCCGGTGGCGGCGTAGACGCGGACCGGAACGTTCACGAGGCCGAACGAGACGGCGCCCTTCCAGATCGCCCTCACGGGTGCTCCTTCACGCGGGTCATCGGCACCGGCGCGCGGTGCTGTCCATGCGGCAGCATGGCCCGTCCGGCGAGCCGACCGCTACCGCTACTGGATAGCGTCGCTGGCATTCCGTCCCCAGGAGGAGCCATGCCCGACGTCGTCGACGTCATCAAGGCCCAGCACCGCAAGATCAACGAGCTGCCCGAGCGGGCCCAGAACAACGAGGACGAGACCCTCTCGCTGCTGCAGCAGGTCAGCGACATCCTGCTGCCGCACTCGGAGGCGGAGGAGTCGTTCGTCTACCCCACGATCAGGAACCTCTCGAAGGAGGAGGGCAGCGAGGTCACGGACGGTGTGGCCGAGCACCACGACATGGAGCGCATGCTGAAGGAGCTGCTCCAGGGCCAGCCCGGCAGCCCCGGCTACGACGGACGCCTCGCCGCGTTCGTCGGCGAGCTTCAGCACCACGTCGAGGAGGAGGAGCAGGACCTCCTTCCCGTGCTGAGCGAGAAGGCGAGCGACGACGACCGCGCGTCGATGGGCGAACGGTTCGCCCGCGAGACCGGGGACGACGACAGCTCGGCTCCGGCGAGCGAGAGCCGTTCGTCGCGGTCGAGCTCGGACACCGAGTCGACGACCACGGAGTCCATGACGAAGGAGGAGCTGTACGAGATGGCCAAGCAGCAGGACGTCCCGGGCAGGTCCTCGATGTCGAAGGACGAGCTCCGGGACGCGGTGGAAGGTAGCGCGGTGGAAGGTAACTAGCCGTCGGGGCCCGGTTACGCGTTCTCGTTGCCCTTGTAGTCCTTGGGGTCGCCCTCGCCGCCGCCCTGGGGATCGCGGTTGCCGAGGGCGGTCTCGGCCGGCATCTCCTCCATCCGCTCCTTGGCTTCCTGCTCCAGGTCCTGCCTGTCGGTGCCGGACTGCTCGCTCACGTTCTGCTCCTCTCGTCTCGACCGGACGTGCGCTCTGCCGATACCCGCGACCACGACCGGCACACGTCCGGTATGACGGGCGTCACGGGCTGGGCGGGAGATGAAGGCGGCCGCCTTCCGTGTTGTAGAGGGTGCCGGCCCTGGATGCGCGAGCGGCCACAAGCCGTCGGCAGACGGCGCCTCACCAAGGCGCGGCAGTCGAGCATGGGTGATGCGGAGGGTTCGATTCCCACCGACGGCACCACCTTCCTGCCGGGCTTCCGGGCGGCGTCAGCCCCGCTCCCGGCACATCGCGTGCAGCCGTGTGACCGTCGACCAGTTGCGCGCCGTCCCTGCTCCCACCCACCGCTCGACCCGACCCGCGAGCTCGCTGCGGCCCAGCCCCGCGGGCGTGTGCAGGTAGACGTCCCGTCCCACGATCTCGAGGCGCTCGGCCGAGCCCTTCGACGCGAGCTCCCGCGCCCGGTCCTTCGCCGCCCGCAACGCCGCCTCGTCGGGGGGTTCGGGAAGGAAGACGACGTGCACCTTCTTCGGGTCCGGCTCGTCCGCGTACGGGTTCGCGCGTACCACCTCCCCGAGCTCTGCGTCCGAGCGGACGACGACACGCGGCGTCGCGTCGAGCTCCCGCTCGATCGCGGCCTCGAGCTGCGAGGCGAGCGCGGCCCCGTCGTCCAGCCGTGCGTCGTCCAGGTCGGTGTCGAGGACGACGTTGCCGCTGTTCACGTAGGTCGCGACGTTCGTGTGCCCCAGCGACTCGACGACTCGCCGAAGGTCCGCCATGGCCACCTTGTTGTGGCCCCCGACGTTGATGCCCCTGAGCAGCGCCACGTACGTCGTCACGGAGGCATTCTGCCCGGGGCGGCTACGTTCGGGACGTGCCCGACGAGGAAGTCCAGGTCGTCGACATCGCCGGTCGGCGGCTGCGCCTGACGAACCTGCAGAAGGTCCTCTACCCCGCGACCGGCACGACGAAGGCCGAGGTGCTCGACTACCTCGTCCGGGTCAGCGGCCCGCTGCTGCGCCAGCTGGCGGACCGTCCCGTCACCCGGATCCGCTGGCCCCACGGCACGGCGGACGAGCAGTTCTTCGAGAAGAACCTGCCGGCGGGTGCTCCCCGATGGGTCCGCAGGGCCAAGGTGCCGACATCACCTCGCGACGAGGACCCCGGCCGCGGCACGATCACCTACCCGCTGCTGGACGACGTCCCCGGCCTGGTCTGGGCCGGCAACCTGGCGGCGCTGGAGCTCCACACCCCGCAGTGGCGCATCGGGCCGGACGGACGCCCCGCGGAGCCCGATCGGCTCGTGGTGGACCTCGACCCCGGCGAGGGCGTCGGCCTGCCCGAGTGCTCGAAGCTGGCCGTGCTCGTGGCGGAGCGGCTCGCGGACGACGGCATGGACGCCGTCCCCGTGACGAGCGGTGGCAAGGGGATGCAGCTCTACGCGACCCTGCCGCCGAGCGGTCTCCCGGGGGGCTCGGACGCCGAGGGCGTCCGCGAGTACGCGCACCGGCTCGCCGACGGGCTCGCGCGCGACCACGGGAAGCTGGTGACGGCGAACATGACCAAGTCCCTGCGCCGCGGCAAGGTGCTGCTCGACTGGAGCCAGAACCACGCGGCCAAGACCACGATCACGCCGTACTCGCTGCGCGGCAGGGCGCAGCCGACCGCCGCGGCTCCGCGTCGCTGGGACGAGCTCGGCGACGCGCTGGGCCAGCTCAGCTACCTGGACGTGCTGGAGCGGCTCGAGACGGCGGGTGACCTGATGCCGTGACTGGCGGGGTATGTCGCAACGCGGAGCACAGTCTGCGGCGAACTCGGGGCGCCCGAGAGGGGGGAAGCGCAACCTTCCCGGGGAGTCCGTGCCTGTCAGGCCGAGCCCTGCTCGCGTAGCTCCTGGTCGTTGGCGGGCTTCGTCTGGGCGTTGTCCTGACCCGGACCAGCGGGCTCCTCCGGCTGCGGCAGGTCCTCGCCGGGCGACCCGCCGTGGACGTCCGTCGGGATGCTCGGGACGTCCGGCGACGGGGCGTGCGGGTAGCCGCCGGGGTCGACCTGCTGCGGGTCACCGGAGGCGGCCTGGGGTGCCGGGGTGATGTCGTCCTTGGCGACCTCCATGTCGTCCCCGCCGGGCCGCGCACCCTCACCCTCGAAGCTGTACCGCGACTCCTCGTCCCGCTGCTGTGTCATGCCCCCAGCCTCCCGCGTGCCCAGCGGCGCGCAACCCTGGCGCACCCCGGCCCCTCTCCGCCCCCGCCGCCCTCCCCCCTCCCCCGGTTCGCTGACGAAGTGGTTGTTGGGACGCCCATTTTGCCCTGATTTCAACAACCACTTCATCAGCGAACCGGCGGGGGGTGGGTCGGATGGGACGGCGAACCTGGCTGGGTGCGGCCCTCAGGCGGCCGGTGCCAGGTAGTCAGCCCAGAGCGGATGCCGCAGCTCGGTGCCGCGGACGAGCCAGGCCGGCCCCGGCGGCACCTTGGGCAGGACGTCGAGGGACCATCCCATCTCCTCCGGGGTCCGGTCCCCCTTCCGGTTGTTGCACCGCACGCAGCACGCGACGAGGTTCTCCCACGTGTCCTTCCCGCCACGGCTGCGCGGCAGCACATGGTCGACCGTGGCCGCCGTCCCGGAGCAGTAGGCGCAGCGGTGGTTGTCGCGCCGGAGCACACCGCGCCGGGAGACCGGGACGGCCCGCTTGAACGGCAGCCGCACGTAACGCCGCAGCAGGATCACCGAGGGCCTGGGCACGGTCATCGACCCCGCGACGACGGGAGGGTCCTCCTCAGCGAGCAGGACCGCCTTGTCCGCGAGCACGAGGACGACGGCACGCCGGAACGAGACGACGGCAAGAGGTTCGTAACCCGCGTTGAGCACCAGCGTGCGCATGGGCGGCCCCGTTCTTCGAGCCCAGACGGCTTCTGGGTGGAGACGGTGAGCCCGACGGCCGGCCGCAGACCGGGCCGGGCTCGACACAGAAAACGGCGCCGCCCGCAGGGGGGCGACGCCGTGCGCCGGCACACTCATGGCCGGACGCGGTGTGTTGCTCCGGACGGCCGTGACTGACCTCGCCCCCGCACCTGGGTCGGGCAGCGGCGAGCAGCTTCACGGTCGTACGCAGTGGCACGAGCACACAGTACAGACGGACGACGGCACCCGGACGGTCGTTTCCGTCCGGGTGCCGCGTCCGGCGGTCGAGACCGGACTCAGCGGTAGGTCGGGCTCACCGGTAGGTGATGAAGGTGGGCGTGAACCAGATCGCCCTCTTGGTGACCGACAGGCCGGTGCGAGGAGCGTCGTACATCATGTTGCCGCCCGCGTAGATCCCGATGTGGCCGGGCGTGTACACGAGGTCGCCGGGCTGGGCCTGGGCCGCGGAGATGCGGCGTCCCCCTGCGGCCTGTCCGCCGGAGGAGTGCGGCAGCGAGATGCCGACCTGCGCGTAGACGTACTGGGTGTAGCCCGAGCAGTCGAAGCCGGCGGGGGTGTTGCCGCCGTACCGGTACGGGACGCCGACGTAGCGCGCGGCGATGGCGAGGATCGACCCACCGGCAGTGCTGGAGCTGGCGGTGGCAGCGGCGGGCGTCGCGGCGATCGCATGGGCCGGCGCGGCGAGCGACTGGCGCTGCTCACTGCGCGACGCGCGCTCCTGCGGCGGCTGGGGCTGCGGCTGCGGCTGCGGCGCGGGCGCGGCCACCGGCGGGGGCGGCGGAGGCGGGGTGGCGGTGGTGAGCGCGGTGCTCGCGAAGGTCACGGGAGCGTCCGCGGGGACGGTGACCTCGGGGGCGACCTCTGCGCGCTGCGCGGCCGGCCGCGCCTCTGCGGCGCGCGCGGCCAGCGGGGCGGCGACGGGTGTCGCGTTGGCCACCGGGAGGGCGCCGGTCAGGAGCAGACCGGACGACGCCGCGATGACCGCCGAGCGGCGGCCGACGGAGCACGACGTCAGGCTGGAGGTGAGACCGGTGAGGGGGGTCTTGGGACGGATGGCGGCGCGATGGCGCGCCGAAGCACGGGTGGGCACGACAGACTACCTCTCGGACGCCTACGAGGTGAGCTGTCGGGTTCGGGTGGGAGGTTGTCACCCGGCTCCGTGCC
>JBKHWX010000239.1:0-4553 GCA_046566325.1 Actinomycetes bacterium
GGCGCCGCGCCCAGCACACGCCGCGCAGTGGTGAAGAAGGTCCGCGTCTGCGAACCGGCTGACGGCGTCGTCGAGGGCTGTGGCGTCGTCGTCCAGGGAGACCGTGTGCGTGCGGTCGCGGTCCGGCTCGAGGGCATGGACGGCCGCTGGCGGGCCACCGCGGTGGAGGTCGGCTGACCGGTCGCAGCCCGACCTCTGGACCCGAACCGCACTGTCGGCAGCCGCCGATGGTGCGTCGTCGGTACAGAGGTGGAGCTGCTACTTCCGGCGCTTGGCCTTCGCCCTGCGCTGGGCGCGGTTGCCGTCGCCTGCGGCGCCGTCCCCACCGCCGCCGCGAGCCCCCACGACCGCGCCGTCCCGGGTCTCCGAGTGGACGTCGACCCCTCCGTCGCCGTCGACGGTCGGCGCCGTGTACTGCAGCCGCGCCGGCCGCTCCGGGCCCTCGAGCCCCTTCGCGAGCACCCGGGGCTGCGCGGGCTCGCCGTCGGCACGCTGGGTCCCGGCGCCCGCGGCCGCGGGGACCGGCGCCTCGGTGGGTGCTTCCGCGGTCTCTTCCGCCGCTTCCTCCCCGGCCTCCTCGACCTGAGGGACCTGGACCTCGAGGTTGAACAGGAAGCCGACGGACTCCTCCTTGATGGCGTCCGTCATCGCCTGGAACAGCTGGTAGCCCTCGCGCTGGTACTCGACGAGGGGGTCGCGCTGCGCCATGGCCCGCAGCGAGATGCCCTCCTGCAGGTAGTCCATCTCGTAGAGGTGCTCGCGCCACTTCCGGTCCAGCACCGACAGGACGACGCGCCGCTCCAGCTCGCGCATGTTGTCCGACCCGATCTGCTCCTCGCGCCGGTCGTACGCGTGCTGGGCGTCGGACGTGAACTCCTCGGTCATCATCTCGGCGGTCAGGCCGTCACGGCCGCCCGCCGCCTCGAGCAGCTCGTCCTGCGTGATCGACACCGGGTACAGCGTCCGCAGGGCTGCCAAGAGCTGGTCGAGGTCCCAGTCGTCGCTCATGCCCTCGGAGGTCGCGGCGGTGACGTAGCTCGTCACGACGTCGTCGATGAAGTGCCGCACCTGCTCGCGCAGGTCCGCACCCTCCAGGACGCGGAGGCGCTCGGCGTAGATCACCTCGCGCTGGCGGTTGAGGACGTCGTCGTACTTGAGGACGTTCTTGCGGATCTCGAAGTTGCGCGCCTCCACCTGCGACTGGGCCGACTGGATCGCACGCGAGACCATCTTCGACTCGAGCGGGACGTCGTCCGGGATGCCGGCCCGGTTGAGCAGCGACTCCGCGACCTGCGAGTTGAACAGCCGCATGAGGTCGTCGGTCAGCGAGAGGTAGAAGCGGGACTCCCCCGGGTCGCCCTGCCGGCCCGAGCGCCCGCGCAGCTGGTTGTCGATGCGCCGCGACTCGTGGCGCTCGGTGCCCAGGACGTACAGCCCGCCGAGGTCCACCACCTCGTCGTGCTCGTCCTTGACCCGCTGCTGCGCCTGCTCGAGGGCCTTCGGCCACTCGGCCTCGTACTCGTCCGGGTTCTCCGTGGGGTCGAGACCGGACTCCGCCATCGCCTGCACCGCGAGGAACTCCGCGTTGCCGCCCAGCATGATGTCGGTGCCCCGGCCGGCCATGTTGGTCGCCACGGTCACGGCCCCCTTGCGGCCCGCCATCGCGACGACCGCCGCCTCCCGCTCGTGCTGCTTTGCGTTCAGGACCTCGTGGCGGATCCCCTTCTTGCGCAGCTGCCCGGAGAGGTACTCGCTCTTCTCGACGCTCGTCGTGCCCACGAGGATGGGCTGGCCCTCCTCGTGGCGCTCGGCGATGTCGTCGACCACCGCGTCGAACTTCGCCGGCTCCGTCTTGTAGACCAGGTCGGGCTGGTCGGCGCGCCTCATCGGCTTGTTCGTCGGGATCGGGATGACGCCGAGCTTGTAGATCTGCTGGAACTCCGCCGCCTCGGTCATGGCGGTCCCGGTCATCCCCGAGAGCTTCTCGTAGAGGCGGAAGTAGTTCTGCAGGGTGATGGTCGCGAGCGTCTGGTTCTCCGCCTTGATGTGCACGCCCTCTTTGGCCTCGATGGCCTGGTGCATGCCCTCGTTGTAGCGGCGACCCTGGAGGATGCGGCCGGTGTGCTCGTCGACGATGAGGACCTCGCCGTCCGCGACCACGTAGTCCTTGTCGCGCTTGAACAGCTCCTTCGCCTTGATGGAGTTGTTCAGGTAGCCGACGTACGGCGTGTTGACGGAGTCGTAGAGGTTGTCGATGCCGAGGTAGTCCTCGACCTTCTCGATCCCGGCCTCGTGGACGCCGATCGTTCGCTTCTTCTCGTCCACCTCGTAGTCGACGTCCACCTGAAGCCGCAGGGCGATCTTGGCGAACTCGGCGAACCAGCGGGTCGCATCTCCCTGTGCGGGTCCCGAGATGATCAGCGGTGTCCTCGCCTCGTCGACGAGGATCGAGTCGACCTCGTCGACGATCCCGAAGTGGTGCCCTCGTTGCACCAGCTCGTCGACGCTCCAGGCCATGTTGTCGCGCAGGTAGTCGAAACCGAACTGCGTGTTGGTGCCGTAGGTGATGTCGGCGCCGTACTGCTCGCGGCGCTGCTCGGGGTTCATCCCGTCGAGCACGCATCCCGTGGTCATGTTCAGGAAGCGGAAGACCCGGCCCATCAGCTCGCTCTGGTAGGACGCCAGGTAGTCGTTCACCGTGACGACGTGGACGCCCTTCCCGGTCAGCGCGTTGAGGTACGCCGGCAGGGTCGCCACCAGCGTCTTGCCCTCGCCGGTCTTCATCTCGGCGATGTTGCCCAGGTGCAACGCCGCGCCGCCCATCAGCTGGACGTCGAAGTGCCGCTGGCCGAGGGACCGCTTGGCCGCCTCGCGGACGTTCGCGAAGGCCTCCGGCAGGAGGTGGTCCAGCTTCTCGCCGTCCGCGAGGCGCTCCTTGAAGCGGTCGGTCTCCTCGCGGAGCTCGGCGTCGGAGAGCTTGACGAACTCTTCCTCCAACGCGTTGACCTGGTCCGCGTATCCCTGCAGCTTCTTGAGGACCCGGCCCTCGCCGGCACGCAGGATCTTCTCCAGGATGGGCACGCGTCTACTCCCGAGTCAGTCGTCCCGCCCGCCGCGGGCGGCATGCCGCGCGGCGCCTAGCCATCGTACGCAGGCCCTGGCGGACGTTGCCGCAGGCGAGGTTGTCGGAGAAGGTTGCCGCGTGGACCCACCGGTGCTCGTCGACGGCCCGGTCCTGCTGAGAGCACCGACGACGGACGACATGGACGCGATCGTCCAGCTGCGCCGGGACGAGACGGTCGTGGCCTGGACCCTCACCCCGCCCTCCTACGGGAGAGGCGACGCAGACCGGTGGCTCGAGCGAAGCAGCGAGCACTGGGAGCAGGGCACCGCGTGCTCGTTCGTCCTCGAGGTCGAGGGGCTCGTGGCGGGTCAGGTCGGCCTCGACCTGGACGGTGACGGGGCGGCCGACATCGGGTACGTGCTGGCGGAGAGGGTCCGAGGCCGTGGGGTGATGTCGCACGCCCTGCGCCTGGCGCTGAGCTGGGCCTTCCACGTGCTGGCGCTGGACGTCGTCCACTGGCGGTGCTTCGTCGGCAACTGGCCGTCGCGCCGGGTCGCCTGGGCCTGCGGGTTTGCGCTGGAGGGCCAGGTGCGGGACCTGGTGGCGCAGCGCGGGGTCCGGCGAGCCGCATGGGTCGGCTCGCTGTGCCGTGGCGAGCCGCTGGCCCCGCGCTCCCGTTGGCTGGACGTCCCGGAGCTGCGGTCGCGTGCCCTGACGCTCCGCGCCAACAGGCCGGACGACGCGGCCCGCATCGTCGAGGCGTGCAGCGACCCGTGGACGCAGCAGTGGCTGCCGGACCTGCCGTCGCCGTACACCGCGGACGACGCGCAGTGGTACCTGGAGAGCCGTCCCGAGCAGATGGCGTCCGGCCGAGGGGTCTACTGGGCCGTCGCGGATCCCGGCGACGACGTGTTGCTCGCCCAGGTCGGGCTGATGGGGCTGGACGAGTCGGCGAGGTCCGGGGAGATCGGCTACTGGACGCACCCCGACGCTCGGGGCAGGGGCGTGATGGCGCGTGCCGTCTCCCTGGTCGCCAGGCACGCGATGCTCCCGGAGGAGGACGGCGGCCTGGGGCTCGCGCGCACGTACCTGCGCGTCGCGGCCGGGAACAGGGCGTCCCTGCGTGTGGCGGAGAAGGCGCGCTTCACCGACTGCGGGGTCGACCGGCGCGCGGCCCGGCTCCGTGACGGCTCGGTGCAGGACTACCGGCGCCTCGACCTGCTGGCGGACGAGATGGAGCAGGCCTGGGCGCACCCGTCGGCCCTGCGCTGACTGTCAGACCCACGTGCGCCCCTGGCCTACCTGGATCTGACACAAGGCACCAGCCCCTCGACTGTCAGACCCACGTGCGGTGGTGGCCTACCTGGATCTGACACCAGGCACCAGCCCCTCGACTGTCAGGCCCACGTGCGGTGGTGGCCTACGTCGGTCTGACAGAGAGGTCGGGGGTGGGTGGCACGATCGCTCCGTGGCGAACCAAGGACGGGCG
>JBKHWX010000240.1:0-3014 GCA_046566325.1 Actinomycetes bacterium
CGACCTCCGTCCGCTGCGACGCCTTCGCCTCGGACTTGGCCCCGCGGATCCCCGCGAGGGCTGCGCCGACGGCGTCCAGCACCCGCGGCTCCGCGCCGTCCACCGCCGCTGCCAGCTCGGCCACCTCCGGCCACGAGGCGCGGTGCACCGAGCCCGACTGCCACCACGACCAGACCTCCTCGGTCGCGTACGGCAGCACCGGGGCGAACAGCCGCAGCAGCACGGACAGAGCCAGCGCGAGCGCCGCGCGGGCCGACTCGGGCCCGGCCTCGCCCGCCCCGCCGTACCCCCGCTCCTTGACGAGCTCGACGTAGTCGTCGCAGAAGGTCCAGAAGAAGCGCTCGGTCACCTCGAGGGCCCGCGTGTAGTCGAACTCCTCGAACGCCTCGGTGGCCTCGGTCACCACCGAGGACAGCGTGGCAAGCATCGCTCGGTCGAGCGGCTCGGTCACCTTCGTCGGGTCGCCGCCCACGGCGCCCAGCCCGAGCACGAACTTGCTGACGTTGAGGATCTTGATGGCGAGGCGCCGTCCGACCTTCATCTGGGCCTCGTCGAACGGCGTGTCCGTCCCCGGCCGAGCCGACGCTGCGCGCCACCGGACGGCGTCCGCCCCGTACTTGTCGAGGATCTCCGTCGGCACGACCACGTTGCCCTTGGACTTGCTCATCTTCTTGCGGTCCGGGTCGACGACGAAGCCGGAGATCGCCGCGACCCGCCAGGGCGCCGTCCCATTCTCGAAGTGCGCGCGCACGACCGACGAGAACAGCCAGGTCCGGATGATCTCGTGCGCCTGCGGGCGCATGTCCAGGGGGAATGTGCGCGCGAACAGGTCGGGGTCGCGCTCCCAGCCGCAGACGATCTGGGGGGTCAGGGAGGACGTCGCCCAGGTGTCCATGACGTCCGGGTCGCCGACGAAGCCGCCCGGCACCCCCCGCTGGTCCTCCGCGTAACCGGGGGCGGGGTCGGACGACGGGTCGACCGGCAGCGCCGATTCATCGGCCACGATCGGCTTGTCGTAGACCGGCTGCGCCTCGTCGTCGAGGGGGTACCAGACCGGGAACGGGACGCCGAAGAACCGCTGCCGGCTGACCAGCCAGTCGCCGTTCAGGCCCTCGACCCAGTTCTCGTAGCGGTGCCGCATGTAGTCCGGCACCCACGTGATCTCGCGGCCGCGCTCGACGAGCGCCGCGCGCAGGTCGGCGTCCCGGCCCCCGTTGCGGATGTACCACTGCCGGCTCGTGACGATCTCGAGCGGCTTCTCGCCCTTCTCGAAGAAGTTGGCCTTGCGCTGGGTCGGAACCGGCTCGGCCGCGAGGTCGCCGGACTCACGCAGCAGGCCGACGACCGCCTCCCGCGCCGAGTGGGTCGTCTTGCCGGCCAGGTGCGAGTACGCCTCGGCCGCCGGCGGCACCGCGAGCCAGGCCGGCGTCTCCCGCAGCAGCCGCCCGTCGCGGCCGATCACCGAGCGCGTCGGCAGCTGCAGCTCGCGCCACCACATCACGTCGGTCAGGTCCCCGAACGTGCAGCACATCGCGATGCCGGCGCCCTTGTCGGGCTCGGCCGCCGGGTGCGCCAGCACCGGCACCTGGACGCCGAACAGCGGCGACGCGACGGACGTCCCGAACAGCGGCTGGTACCGCTCGTCGTCCGGGTGGGCGATGAGCGCGACCACGGCAGGGATGAGCTCGGGACGAGTGGTCTCGATGTAGACCGGCTCTCCGCTGTCGGGTGCGGGGGTGGCCGAGGACGCGTCCGCGTCGATCCGGTGGAACGCCACCCGGTGGAAGTGCCCCGGGTAGTCGCGGGCCTCGAGCTCGGCCTGGGCGACCGCGGTCTGGAACGTGACGTCCCACAGCCCCGGCGCCTCGGCCTGGTAGGCCTCGTCGCGGGCGAGGTTGCGCAGGAACGCCCGCTGCGACGCGCGCCGAGCCTCCTCGCCGATCGTCGTGTAGGTCTGCGACCAGTCCACCGAGAGGCCGACCTTGCGCCAGAGCGCCTCGAACGCCTTCTCGTCCTGGAGGACGAGACGCTCGCAGAGCTCGATGAAGTTCCGGCGCGAGATGGGCAGCTGGCGTTTGGCGTCCGGCTTCGCCGGCGGCTCGAACGACGCGTCGTACGGCAGCCCGGGGTCGCACCGGACGCCGAAGTAGTTCTGCACCCGGCGCTCCGTGGGCAGGCCGTTGTCGTCCCAGCCCATGGGATAGAAGACCTCGCGCCCGCGCATGCGCTGGTAGCGGGCGACCAGGTCGGTGTGCGTGTACGAGAAGACGTGGCCGACGTGCAGCGAGCCGCTCACCGTCGGGGGAGGGGTGTCGATCGAGAAGACCTGCTCGCGGGTCGCCGTCCGGTCGAAGGCATAGGTGGCCTCGTCCTGCCAACGCGCACCCCAGCGCTCCTCCAGCCCGTCCAGGCTGGGCTTGTGGGGGACGCGCGGCGCCGTCGTGCTGGCGTTCTCGTGAGGCATGAGCGGATTCTCCCAGACGGCATGCTGTGGAGCCTGCCCCCGGCCGAGGGGACGGTCAGCGTGAACCACCGGGGGAGCGGCAGCGTGGATCAACACGTCCGCGGCGAAGACGGCCCTCACAGTGACCTGTCGACGTCCTTCCGCTCCGCTCGCTCCTCGGCGCGGATCAGCTGGATCACGGCGTTGATGAGCGCCAGGTGCGTGAAGGCCTGCGGGAAGTTGCCGAGATGCCTGCCGGTCTCGGCGTCGATCTCCTCGGCGTAGAGGCCGAGGGGGCTGGCGAAGGACAGCAGCTTCTCGCAGAGCTGCCGCGCCCGGTCCAGCTCGCCGATCAGCACCAGCGCGGACACGAGCCAGAACGAGCAGATGGCGAACGTGCCCTCCTCGCCCTGGAGGCCGTCGTCCGTCTCGTGCACCCGGTACCGCAGGACGAGGCCGTCCTCCGTCAGCTCGTCCGCGATCGCCAGCACCGTCGCCCGGATCCTCGGGTCGTCGCCGGGCAGGAAGCCCATCAGCGGGATCAGCAGCACCGACGCGTCGAGCGCCTTCG
>JBKHWX010000241.1:0-6074 GCA_046566325.1 Actinomycetes bacterium
AGTGGGTGACCTCCAACCAGGCGGGGAAGCCCAGCTCGGTCCCGGCTGCGAGAGCAGGAAGCGTCACTGTGACCGTCCAGTCCGTCGTCGGCACAAAGCTCGCCGACGGTCACGACAGAATCCCCACCCCGTCGCTGAGACCCCGCCGGCGGTTCTGCGCCAGACCCTACGCGCTTTCGGATAGGAAGGGCATTTCGAGCGGGTTCGCCGGTGTGGCGAGGTCAGCGGTGGTGGGTGGCCTCGTGCGCCTGGTGGCCCACCGGCTCGAGCTGCAGCGTGCAGTGGTCCACGTCGAAGTGCCCCGAGAGGCACTCGGCGAGACGGTCGAGCACCTCGCCGGAGCGTCCGGTCTCGATCCACTCCTTCTGGACGACGACATGCGCCGACAGCACGGGCACGCCGCTCGTGATCGTCCACACGTGCAGGTCGTGGACGTCGACCACGCCCTGCACACCCCGGATGTGCCGGCGCACCTGGTCGAGGTCCACCCCACGAGGGGTCGCCTCGAGCAGCACGTCGACGACGTCCCGCAGCAGGCCCCACGCGCGGGGGAGGATCATCACCGCGATCGCCGCCGAGGCGAGGGCGTCGGCGCGAAGGTACCCGGTCGTCGCGATGACGACCGCGGCGACGACGACGGCGACCGAGCCGAGCAGGTCGCCGAGCACCTCGAGGTAGGCGCCCCGGACGTTCAGGCTCTCCTTCTGGCCCCCGCGCAGGATCAGCAGCGACACCGTGTTCGCCGCCACCCCTGCCAGCGCCACCGCGAGCATGAGGCCCGCGTCGACGTCCCCCGGCGACGACCACCGGCGCACGGCCTCGACCAGCACCCACGCGCCGACACCGAACAGCAGCACGGCGTTGGCCTGTGCGGCGAGGATCTCGGCCCGCTGCAGCCCGAACGTCCGAGCGTCGGTCGGCGGGCGCGTGGCGAGCGCCGCGGCGAACAGCGCGACCGTCACCCCGGCCGCGTCGCTGAGCATGTGACCGGCGTCGGCGAGCAACGCGAGCGAGCCGGAAAGGACCCCGGCGACAACCTCGGCCACCATCACACAGACCGTGATGGCGAGGACGACGCGCAGCCGTCCCCGGTGCCGGCCCGTGGCCGTGCCTCCGTGATGGTGAGAGTGGGACATGGCACTCGCCACCCTAGGTCGTCCTACCGTGGGCGGACCCCGTCCCCCGCAAGCGGGTGGGACCCCCAGATCGACGCGGGGTGGGCGTTGGCGCGAGTGACCGGGCCGCGGTCAGGTTTGCGTCAAGGCCTCGGTGGTCGCGTCATCGCCATCACGTCCAGCGCCTCGTCGAGCTGGGCCTCCGTCAGGTCGCCGCGCTCCACGTGGCCGAGGTCGATCACGGCCTCGCGGATCGTCGTCCCGTTCTTGACGGCGTGCTTGGCGACGGCCGCCGCGGCCTCGTAGCCGATCTTCCGGTTCAGCGGGGTGACGACGGACGGCGACGCCTCGGCCAGGCGGCGGCAGCGGGCCTCGTCGGCCTCCAGACCGTCCACCGTGCGGTCGGCGAGCAGCCGCGAGGCGTTGGCGAGCAGCGTGATCGACTCGAGGACGTCGCGTGCCATCACCGGGATCATGACGTTCAGCTCGAACGACCCGGACGCCCCCGCCCAGGCCACCGTCGCGTCGTTGCCGACGACCTGCGCGCACACCATGAGCACGGCCTCGGGGACGACGGGGTTCACCTTGCCGGGCATGATCGACGACCCGGGCTGCAGGTCCGGCAGGTGCACCTCGCCCAGCCCGGTGTTCGGGCCGGAGCCCATCCAGCGCAGGTCGTTGCAGATCTTCGTGAGGCTGACGGCGACGACGCGCATCGCGCCGGAGGCCTCGACGAGGCTGTCGCGGGCCCCCTGCGCCTCGAAGTGGTCGCGCGCTTCGGTGATCGGCAGGCCGGTGTCCTCCGCGAGCAGCTCGATCACGCGCTGCGGGAAGCCGGGAGGCGTGTTGATGCCGGTCCCGACCGCCGTCCCGCCGAGCGGCACCTCGGCCAGGCGGGGGACGGCGTCCCGCAGGCGGTCGACCCCGCGGCGGACCTGTGCCGCGTAGCCGCCGAACTCCTGGCCGAGGGTCACCGGCGTGGCGTCCATCAGGTGGGTCCGGCCGGGCTTGACGACCTCGGAGAGCTCGTCGGCCTTGCGCTCCAGCGCCTCGGCGAGGTGCTCGAGGGCCGGCACGAGGTCGCGCACGACGCCGGCGGTGGCCGCGACGTGGACGGACGTCGGGAACGTGTCGTTGCTCGACTGCGACGCGTTCACGTGGTCGTTGGGGTGCACGTCGCGGCCGAGCGACGTCGACGCGAGGGTCGCGAGCACCTCGTTCATGTTCATGTTGGACGACGTTCCCGACCCCGTCTGGAACACGTCGATCGGGAACTGGTCGTCGTACTGGCCGCTGGCGACCGCGTCGGCCGCGTCTCCGATGGCCCGGACGACGTCGTCCGGTAGCACGCCCAGCTCTCCGTTGGCCTGGGCGGCGGCCTTCTTCACCCGCGCCAGCGCCTCGATGTGCCCGCGGCTCAGCCCGATACCGCTGATCGGGAAGTTCTCGACGGCCCGTTGGGTCTGGGCCCGCCACAGCGCGTCGGCGGGTACGCGGACCTCGCCCATCGTGTCGTGCTCGACCCGGAACTGCTGCGCGTTCTCGCTCTCGACCGTCATGGCTCCATCCTGTCGCCGCCGGGGGCTCCATGCACGTCTCCGATTGGTGATATGATGAATTCATCAAGCCATACAGAAGGAGTCCGATGCCCTCCCGCCACCTCGCCCCAGCCCACGCGTTCAGCACGCATACCCCCAGCTCCACCGACTTGGGAGGGGAGGCCCCGATCCACGAGATCAAGGCGGACCTCTTCAAGGCACTCGCCCACCCCGTCCGCGTCCGCGTGCTCGAGCTGCTCGTCGAGGGGGAGCAGGGGGTCAGCGACCTGCTGGCGGAGACCGGGATGGAGCCGTCCCATCTCTCGCAGCACCTCGCTGTCCTGAGGCGGGCCGGAGTGGTCGTGGCGAACCGCGAGGGCAACGCCGTCCGCTACCGGCTCGCCCACGAGGCGGTGGCCGACCTGCTCGCGGGCGCCCGCACGTTCCTGGTGTCCACCCTGGGGCAGACGCGCGAGCTGCTCGCCGGCCTCGAGGACGGCTCGCGGTGATGCTGCCCGCCGCCGTTCAGCGCGCGGTCACGGCCGTACTGCCCACTCGCGCCGACTACGCGGGGCTCTCCCGCACCTGGCGCGCCGACCTGGTGGCCGGCGTCACGGTCGGGGTCGTCGCGCTGCCGCTGGCACTCGCCTTCGGCGTCACCTCGGGCCTGGGTGCCGGGGCGGGCCTCGTTACGGCGATCGTCGCCGGCGTGGTCGCGGGGGTCATGGGCGGCTCCAACCTCCAGGTTTCCGGACCCACCGGGGCGATGACCGTCGTCCTGCTGCCCGTCGTCGCCCGCCACGGGGTGGGCGCGGTCATGACCGTCGCCGTCGTCGCGGGCCTGATCGTGACGCTCATGGGTCTGACGGGGCTGGGCCGGGCGGTCTCGTACATCCCCTGGCCCGTCGTTACCGGGTTCACCGTCGGGATCGCCACGATCATCGGACTCCAGCAGGTTCCGTTCGCACTCGACGTCCCCAAGCCGGACGGCGAGAACACGGCGTGGGTGGCGTTGCAGGCAGTTGCCGCGGCGGGTCCGGCCGCCCTGCCCGCGCTCGGGCTCGTCGGGCTCGTCGTGGCCCTGATGGTCGTGCTGCCGCGACTCCGGCGGACGCTGCCGGCGTCCCTCGTGGCCGTGGCCGTCGCCACCGGAGTCGCGGAGCTGCTCCACCTGGACGTCGCACGCATCGGCGCCATCCCCGCCGCGCTGCCCTCCCTGGCCGTCCCGTCCCTCGACCCCAGCGTCGTCAGCACGCTGTTGTCGAGCGCGCTCGCGGTGGCGGCGCTGTGCGCGATCGAGAGCCTGCTGTCCGCGCGCGTCGCCGACGGCATGTCGGACACCAGCAACACCGACCCCGACCGCGAGCTCGTCGGTCAGGGCCTCGCCAACATCGCCAGCGGGCTCTTCGGCGGCATGCCCGCGACGGGAGCGATCGCCCGTACGGCCGTCAACGTCCGCGCGGGCGCACGGACCAGGGTGGCGGCCGGCGTGCACTCCGTCGTGCTGCTCGGTGTCGTGCTCGTCGGATCGGGGCTCGTCGCGAGGATCCCGCTGTCCGCGCTCGCCGGCGTCCTGCTCGTGACCGCGTTTCGCATGGTCGAGGCCCGCGCGGTCCTGGCCATCTGGCGGACGACGCGTTCGGAGGCCCTCGTCCTGACCGCCACCGCCGTCGCGACCGTGGCGTTCGACCTCATCGTGGCGGTCGAGGTCGGCATCGCCGTGGCTGCCGTGCTGGCCCTCCGTGCGATGGCACGCACCAGTGGTGCCCGGCTCGAGACGTTGCCCGGGAGCGGGGACGACGAGCGCGTGGACGACGACACCGAGCGGGCCCTGCTCTCTGAACACATCGCCGTCTATCGGATCGACGGCGCCCTGTTCTTCGGAGCGGCCCAGCGGTTCCTCGACGAGCTGACGTCGGTCAGCGACGTGCGCGTCGTCGTCCTGCGCCTCGCGGGTGTGAGGGTGCTGGACGCGACCGGCGCCGCGGCGCTCGCGGAGATCGTCGCGGACCTGGAGCGCCGCGGGATCACCGTGCTGATCAAGGGTGTCCGCCCCGCCCACCTGCCGATCCTGCGGGCCGTCGGGGTGCTGGACCAGCTTGCTCACGAGGGTCACGTGTTCGACTTCCTGGACGACGTCCTCGAGCACGCGCGAAACCACGTTCGCGCGTCGGCTCCCGGACGTCGGGCGTTGACGTGCCAGGCCGCATCGGACGAGCGAGTGCTGCAGACGGGGTGAGCGGGCGTGGATCAGGGACGGCGCGCCAGGTAGAGGAGGTACTCGAGCCGGCGGCCGGCGCGGTGGACGACGATCCGCTGCTCCTCCACGGGCCCCACGGCGTGGGCCAGGGACTCGGCCAGTGCCGGGCTGGGGTCCGCCGACCACACTGCGACCGCGCCGCCAGGGCGCAGCCGTGACGCCGCCCGCTGGAGCCATTCGTCGCCGTACAGGCCCGCGTTGGCTGGGTGGGTGAGGAACCCGGGGCCGTTGTCGACGTCGAGCAGCACGGCGTCGAGGCTCGCTTCCGGCTGCAGGAGCACGACCTCCGCGACGTCTCCGTGCAGGATCGTCAGGCGCCGGTCGTCCAGGTCGGGTGCGCTCGGGACGAGACCCGCCCGCAGCCAGGTGGTCAGCTGGGGCTCGATCTCCACGACGAGGAGCTGCGCGACGCGAGGGTCTGCGAGGACCGCGGCCGCCGTGAAGCCGAGGCCGAGCCCCCCGACGAGGACGCGGAGCGCCTCGCCCTCCAGGTGCCGGAGCACCCGCTCGGCCAGAAGCCGCTCACTGGTCGCGTCCTCGCTGTCCATCAGGAAGACGCCGTTGCTCATCAGCTCGTAGACAGGAGCGGAGCCGTCGCGGCCCGCGCGCCGCCGAAGTGCCAGCTCGCCGAGCACGCCGGGAGCCCTGGCCACCAAGACCGCGGGCTCGGCGGCGTCGAACGGATGGACCTCAGGCAGGGCTCGGCGCAGCCGTGTCGAGGTCTCCGATCACGTTGACGACGGAGACACGCCCGTCGGTGAGCGCGTACACGAGGCCGACGACGGCGCACCGGCCTTCGCTGACCGCCTCGCGGACGATCTGCGACCGCTCGACCAGCAGCTGCCCCGTCTGCTTGACGTGCTCGACCAGCACCTTCTCAGGGGTGGCCTCCCCGGTTCGCTGCACGGCGAGCAGGCTCGGAGTGACCCGTTCGACGAGGTCGCGCAGGAAGCCTCCCGGCATCTCGCCGGTCACCATCGCATCGAGCGTGGCGGCCACCGCGCCGCAGCTGTCGTGCCCGAGCACGACGATCAGGGGGATGTCGAGCAGGGCCGACCCGAACTCGAGGGTGCCCAGCACACCCGGACCGACGACGTGTCCCGCCGTCCGGACGACGAACAGGTCGCCGAGGCCCTGGTCGAAGATGATCTCGGCGGCCAC
>JBKHWX010000242.1:0-4281 GCA_046566325.1 Actinomycetes bacterium
GTGATCTCGTCGTCCCGCAGGTCGCGGTCCAGGCCGATCAGCTCAGCGGTGTTCCGCGCGATCCGAGCCACCTGGTCGCGCGTCTTCTCGATCGTCGCCGAGGCGTCGATGCCGAGCACCCGCCGCGGCCGCCCGCCGGCGTCCTCGAGCGCAGCGAACCCGGCGACCATGCCCGCGTGCGTCGACCCCGTCACGGTGCACACGACGACGGTGTCGAAGAAGACGCCGAGCTGCTTCTCCTGCTCCGCGACCTCGTAGGCCCAGCTCGCGAACCCGAGCCCGCCCAGCCGGTGCTCCGACGCGCCGGCCGGGATCGGGTACGGCGTGCCGCCGGCTGCCTCGACGTCGTCCAGCGCGTCCTGCCACGACCGGCGGATGCCGATGTCGAACCCCGACGGGTCGAGCCGGACGTCGGCGCCCATGATCCGTGACAGGAGGGATGTTGCCGACCTTGTCGTTCACGGGGTCGTCCCAGTCGACCCACCGCTCCTGCACCAGCCGCACCTTCAGGCCCAGCTTCGCCCCGACCGCCGCCACCTGCCGCGTGTGGTTGGACTGGTACCCACCGATCGAGACGAGCGTGTCGGCGCCGGACGCGAGCACGTCAGGGACGATGTACTCCAGCTTGCGCGTCTTGTTGCCGCCGAACGCGAGACCGGAGCTGCAGTCCTCCCGCTTCGCCCACACCTGCGCCCCGCCCAGATGGCGGCTCAGGCGCTCGAGCGGGTGCACCGGACTCGGGCCGAACGTCAGTGGGTAGCGCTCGAAGTCTGCAATGGCCATTCGCCGGACGGTACAAGACCTTCGGCCCTGGAGTTCCTCGAGGCTTTGGGCGATGGTGGCCGTGCCGACAGACGCGGGGCCAACAGGTGGCCACCGCTTCCAGGGCCGCATGAGGAGGAGGGGACATGACGACTAGCTCGACCGTCCGCCAGCTCGCCCCCGAGGACGTGCAGGTCACGCTTCGGGGTGAGATTCCGCTCGGCGTGACCGAGTACGTGCAGGAGAAGGTGGCGCACGCCACGCGCGTGTCGGGTCGACCGGTCCACCGGGCGTCCGTCGTGGTGCAGCCCACCGCCGCGTCGGACGACGCACGCCGGTTCCGCGTGGAGGCGACGGTCGACCTCGCAGGGACAGCCGTCCGTGCGGAGGCGTACGGCGCGAAGGCACGTGAGGCGACGGACGAGGTCGTGGACCTGCTGCGCAGGCGGATCACCTCGACGGTCGACCGGTGGGAACAGAGGTCGCGCTGGCTCGGCGTTCCCGAACCGGGTCGCTGGCGGCACGGGATGCTGTCGCGGCAGCCGCAGCGGTTCGCGGACGTGCCCGCCGACGACCGCGAGATCGTCCGTCGCAAGACCTTCGCGCTCGACCCCCTGACCCCGGACGAGGCGGCCTTCGACATGGAGGCCCTCGGTCACGACTTCCTGCTGTTCGTCGACGCCGGCACCGGGCGGGAGGCGGTCGTCCACACGGCGCCGGACGGGACGTACGCGGTCGTGGGAGGCGCGTCGTCCACACCGCCCGTGCTCGAGGAGGAGCAGGCGAGACAGCGCCTGGACGTCGGCGGCGAGCCGTTCGTCTTCTTCCTCGACGCCCGCGCGGGCCGAGGTCGCGTCGTCTACCGGCGCTACGACGGGCACTACGGGGTGATCGAGCCCGCGGACGGGTAGGCGTTCGCAGGGCGGGAACGTCGCAGAGGCGCTGGCCCGTTCGGGCTAGCGCCTCCGGCGTGTCGAGGCGGATCACGAACCCCGTCGGACGGCGCCGCGTAGCGTCACGAGCGACGGTCGCGCCGTCCCTGTGGCTCGACCGTCGGCGGGTCTTGGGTCAGGCTGCAGGCCCGCCGGACGTGGCCGCGAGCAGACCGGGCCCGCCGCCCGGGGCGAGGAGTCGCAGTGGCAGCTGTGCGCCGTCCCCAGCAGAGGACGTTCGTGCTCGACACGTCGGTGCTGCTGTCGGACCCCCGCGCGATGTTCCGCTTCGCCCAGCACGAGGTCGTGCTGCCGCTCGTGGTCGTCACCGAGCTCGAGGCCAAGCGCAACCACAGCGAGCTGGGGTACTTCGCTCGGCAGGCCCTGCGCCTGCTCGACGACCTGCGCGTCAGGTACGGCAGGCTCGACGCCCCGCTGCCGGCGTCCCCCGAGGGTGGGAACGTCCGCGTCGAGCTCAACAACGCCGACGCGAGCGCCCTCCCGCCCGGGCTGCGGCTCGGCGGCAACGACAGCCGAATCCTGTCCGTGGCGAAGAACCTGAGCGACGCCGGGCACGACGTCACGCTCGTCTCCAAGGACCTTCCGATGCGCGTCAAGGCCGCGGCCATGGGGCTCGCGGCGGAGGAGTACCGGACCGGGCTGGCGGTGGAGTCCGGCTGGACCGGGATGGCCGAGCTGGACGTCGGTGAGCAGCAGGTGCGGACCCTGTACGACGAGGGGCGGCTGGAGCTGGACCAGGCCGCGGAGCTGCCGTGCCACACCGGGCTCGTCCTGATCTCGGCGCGTGGCTCGGCCCTCGGCCGGGTCACCGCCGACAAGCACGTGCGCCTGGTGCGCGGCGACCGGGACGTGTTCGGCGTCCACGGCAGGAGCGCTGAGCAGCGCGTCGCCATCGACCTGCTCCTGGACCCCGACGTCGGCATCGTCTCGCTGGGAGGGCGCGCGGGGACGGGCAAGTCGGCCCTGGCGCTGTGCGCGGGGCTCGAGGCGGTGCTAGAGCGCCGCCAGCACCGCAAGGTCGTCGTCTTCCGGCCCGTCTACGCCGTCGGTGGGCAGGATCTCGGTCACCTGCCGGGGTCGGAGTCGGAGAAGATGAGCCCGTGGGCGCAGGCGGTGTTCGACACCCTCGGAGCTCTTGTCAGCCAGGAGGTCGTCGACGAGGTCCTCGACCGCGGCATGCTCGAGGTGCTCCCTCTGACGCACATCCGGGGTCGTAGCCTGCACGACTCGTTCGTCGTGGTCGACGAGGCCCAGTCCCTGGAGCGCAACGTCCTGCTGACGGTGCTGAGCAGGATCGGCCAGAACTCCCGCGTCGTCCTGACGCATGACCTCGCGCAGCGCGACAACCTGCGCGTCGGCCGGCACGACGGGGTCGCGGCGGTGATCGAGGCGCTGAAGGGACGGCCGCTGTTCGCGCACGTCACCCTGACGCGGTCCGAACGGTCGCCGGTCGCGGCACTGGTGACAGAGCTGCTCGAGGAGATCGAACTGTAACCGGGGTACCCCTACAAAAGCGGGCACTCCCCCCCAAAGACCCTGTGTCGTTACTCACGATTCCGCCGCGAACAGGTCACGAGTTGGACACGGCGCCGTATCACACGTCAGGGTTGAGAAAGCAAGAACCCCTGAGGAACGCCCCGTAGGGAGCCAGGCGCGGCAGGATCGCGCCCCAGCAGACCGCTCCCGTCGTCGCAACGTCGCGGCTCGAGCGGGCTTCCGGTGAAGCGGTCGCAGTGGGATCCAGCAGCGGTCCCGTCGGGGAGCTGTGGCCTGCCGGCAGGGGTCGACCCTGTCCGCTCCGCCGGTCTTCCATGCCGGCAGGAAGGCCCCCAGCCATGATTCCGACGTTCCCGAAGCGCCCCCTGATGTCCACCGCCGCACTCCTCGCCACCGTCAGCCTCATGGGCGCGAGCTACTCGGCAGCCAGCACACCGACCTACGCTCCGACCCTGTCCCCGGTCGCCCAGAAGTCCGTCGCCGACGCGGCCCAGGCGAGGGACGACGACACGCAGCACATGCGCGCGGCGGCGGCCGCCGACGAGACCGCCCGCGCGGCCCGTCGCGCCGCGGAGAGGCTTGCCGCCCAGCAGGCGGCGGAGGCCGCCGCCCAGGCCCAGGCCCAGGCAGAGGCCGCGGCGCAGGCCGAGGCCGCTCGTCAGGCGGAGGCCGAGCGTGCCAGCCGCGACGCCGCCCGTGACCCGAGAGGTGCTGCCCGCGCGATGCTCGCCGAGCACGGGTGGGGCGCCGACCAGTTCTCCTGCCTCGACAGCCTGTGGAGCAAGGAGAGCAGCTGGACCACCACGGCCGCCAACCCGAGCTCGAGCGCCTACGGCATCCCGCAGGCCCTCCCGGGCTCGAAGATGGCGAGCGCCGGCCCGGACTGGCAGACGAACGCGGTGACCCAGATCCGCTGGGGCCTCGGCTACATCCAGGACACCTACGGCACGCCGTGCGCCGCGTGGTCGCACAGCCGCTCGTACAACTGGTACTGATCCGGTCCCTCTGTCAGACCCTCGTTGGCTCACACGGCACGAGGGTCTGACACGGTGGCGGCGGCGGTCGGCTG
>JBKHWX010000243.1:0-6792 GCA_046566325.1 Actinomycetes bacterium
CTCGAGATCGGTGTCATCAGCCCCGAGCCGATGCCGGGCAAGGGCCTGGGCGTCGGCGAGGTCGGCTACCTCATCACCGGCGTCAAGGACGTGCGTCAGTCGAAGGTCGGCGACACCGTCACCAACAGCGCCAAGCCGGCCGCCGAGGCGCTCGGCGGCTACTCGGACCCCAAGCCGATGGTGTTCTCGGGGCTGTACCCGATCGACGGCTCCGACTACCCGCTGCTGCGCGACGCGCTCGACAAGCTCAAGCTCAACGACGCGGCCCTGGTGTACGAGCCCGAGACGTCGGCGGCGCTCGGCTTCGGGTTCCGCATCGGGTTCCTCGGCCTGCTGCACCTCGAGATCGTGCGCGAGCGGCTCGAGCGCGAGTTCGACCTCGACCTCATCTCGACCGCGCCGTCCGTGGTCTACGAGGTGACGATGGACGACGGCACGCACGTCACGGTGACGAACCCGAGCGAGTACCCCACCGGGAAGATCGCGGAGGTGCGGGAGCCCATCGTCCGGGCCACGATCCTCGCGCCGGCCGAGTTCATCGGCACGATCATGGAGCTGTGCCAGCAGCGGCGCGGGTCGCTCCGCGGGATGGACTACCTGTCCGAGGACCGCGTCGAGCTGAGGTACACGCTCCCGCTCGCCGAGATCGTCTTCGACTTCTTCGACAACCTGAAGTCGCGCACCCGGGGCTACGCCTCGCTCGACTACGAGCCGGAGGGCACGCAGGTCGCCGACCTGGTGAAGGTCGACATCCTGCTGCAGGGCGAGCAGGTCGACGCCTTCAGCGCGATCGTCCACAAGGACAAGGCGTACGCGTACGGGACGGCGATGGCAGGCAGGCTGCGCGAGCTGATCCCGCGGCAGCAGTTCGAGGTGCCGGTGCAGGCCGCGATCGGTGCTCGCGTCATCGCCCGGGAGACCGTCCGCGCGATCCGCAAGGACGTGCTCGCCAAGTGCTACGGCGGTGACATCAGCCGCAAGCGCAAGCTGCTCGAGCGGCAGAAGGAAGGCAAGAAGCGGATGAAGATGGTCGGGCGGGTCGAGGTCCCGCAGGAGGCCTTCATCGCCGCGCTGTCCTCCGAGGCCGCCGACAGCAAGGAGAAGGCCAAGAGGTAGCGGCTCTTTGTCAGACCCACGTAGGCCACCACCGCACGAGGGTCTGACAGGTGGCCGGCCCCCCGCGAGTGTCAGACCCACGTAGGCCACCACCGCACGAGGGTCTGACACGTGGCCGGCCCCCCGCGAGTGTCAGACCCACGTAGGCCACCACCGCACGAGGGTCTGACAGGTGGCCCGCACCCCGCTGCCGGCGCGTGGGTAGGTCCGAAATGGTGGCCTTACGGAAGGCGGCTGCCCATCGCCCGGCTCCTCGCTTATGGTCAGGACAAGGCCGGATGCCAACGGGGCCAGGGAAAGGACGTCGACGTGGTGGTCGGGACGATGTCGTGCGAGGCACCTCGAGCGGAGCAGGAGGAGCTCGACACCGAGCTGGTGGCGGCGCCCGCGTCGCTCGGCGCCCTGTTCGCGAGGCGCGTCCTCCAGACCCCGGACGCCGAGGCGTTCCGGTTTCGCAGCGGCGGTGACGGCTGGGAGACGGTCTCGTGGAGCGAGACGGCCCAGGCGGTCGACGAGATAGCGGCCGGTCTGATGGCGCTCGGCGTGCAGCCGCAGGACCGGGTGGCCATCGCCTCCGGGACGCGGATCGAGTGGGTGCTCACGGACTTCGCCGTGATGTGCGCCGGCGCCGCCACGACCACGATCTACCCGACGACCGTCAGCGCCGACGTCCGCTACATCCTCGCCGACTCCGGGGCGAAGGTGGTCGTGGCGGAGGACGCCGCACAGCTCGACAAGGTGCGCGAGCACTGGGCCGACCTGCCCGACCTGGTGGCCGTCGTCCTGGTCGACCCGGCCGCCACCGGCCGTCACGAGCGGGTTCTGAGCCTTGACGCGTTGCGGCAGAAGGGGAAGGAGCTGCTCGCAACCGATCCTGACGTCGTCCGCCGCGCGACAGCGGCGGTTCGCCCGGAGGACCTCGCCACCCTGATCTACACCTCCGGGACGACGGGACGCCCGAAGGGCGTGCGGCTGCGGCACTCGAGCTGGGTCTACACCGGAGCGGCGATCGCGGCGACGGGCGTGATGTCGCACGACGACCTGCACTACCTGTGGCTGCCGCTGTCGCACGTCTTCGGCAAGGTGCTGCTGACCGGTCAGCTCGCGGTCGGCTTCCCTACCGCGGTGGACGGCGACCTGGACTCGTTGGTGGACAACCTCGCCGTCGTGCGTCCGACCCTGATGGCCGGGGCGCCAAGGATTTTCGAGAAGGTCCACTCGCGCGCCGTCACGACCGCCCGGGGCGACGGCATCAAGGCGCAGATCTTCGACTGGGCCTTCGCGGTAGGAGGACGGGTCGCCCAGATGCGACTCGAGGGCCGGGAGCCGGGAAGGCTTCTCGCGTTGCAGCACAGGCTGGCCGACAGGCTTGTCCTCAGCAAGATCAGGGAACGCTTCGGCGGTCGGGTCCGCTACTTCATCTCTGGGTCGGCGGCCCTCTCGAAGGAGATCGGCGAGTGGTTCCACGCCGCCGGGATCGTTGTGCTCGAAGGCTACGGGCTCACCGAGACGTCTGCAGCCAGCTTCGTCAACCGCCCCAACGCCTACCGCTTCGGCAGCGTGGGGCTGCCGATGGCGGGCACGTCGGTCCGGCTGGCCGAGGACGGCGAGATCCTCATCGGCGGGCCGGGCGTGATGGAGGGCTACCACAACCTCCCGGACGACACCGCCGAGGTGCTCACGAGCGACGGCTTCCTGCGCACGGGCGACATCGGGGAGGTCGACGACGACGGCTTCCTGCGCATCACGGACCGCAAGAAGGACCTCATCAAGACATCCGGTGGCAAGTTCGTCGCCCCCCAGCTCATCGAGAGCCGGTTCAAGGCGATCTGCCCGCTCGCGAGCCAGATCGTCGTCCACGGTGACGGCCGCAAGTACGTGACCGCTCTCATCACGCTCGACCACGACGCCGTCGCCGACTGGGCACGGGTCAACGGGATGCAGGGCCGGTCGTACGCCGACGTCGTCCGGTCGAGAGCGCTCCGCGAGCAGGTGGCCGAGCACGTCGACGAGCTGAACGAGACGCTGAACCGGTGGGAGACGATCAAGCGGTTCGAGATCCTCGCGGCTGACCTCACGATCGAGCACGGGGAGCTGACCCCCTCGCTGAAGCTGAAGCGGCGGGTGGTCGAGCGCCGGTACGGCGACGTGCTGGACTCGCTGTACCGGGAGTGACCGCGGCGCCGGAACCGGGCTCCGTGCTGTTTGTCTGAGCTGCTGCTTGGATGAGCGGATGGGCCGCCTGCTCGCCGTCTGCCGTGTCGCCCGGCTGCATCCGGACGACAGCCGCGTCGGGGTGACGGCGATCGACAAGCAGGCGGTGTCGGGACAGGTGCTGGTACGCGACCTGGGCCTGCGCGGGGACGTGCAGGCGGACCGTGAGGACCACGGCGGCCCGGACCAGGCCCTCTACGCGTACGCCGACGAGGAGGCGTCGTTCTGGGCTCGTGAGCTCGGGCGCGACGTCCCCTACGGCTGGTTCGGCGAGAACCTGCGGACGGCCGACGTCGACGTGGACGGCGCCGTCCTCGGTGAGCACTGGCAGGTCGGCGGCTCGGTGCTGCTCGAGGTGACCGGCCCGCGCATCCCGTGCGCCACATTCGCGCGGTGGGTCCACGAGCCGCGGTGGGTGAGGCGGTTCGCGGAGCACGGCCGGCCCGGGGCGTACCTGCGGGTGCTGCGCAAGGGTGTGGTGTCCGCGGGTGACGAGATCAGCGTGACGCACCGCCCGTCCCACGGCGTCACGCTCGAGCGCTGGTTCACGCGGAACGACCCGGCAGACGCGAACGCCCTCGTCGAGTACGTCCGCGAGAGCGGCTGGGTGCTGCCGGAGAACCTGCGCCTCCCCGTGCTGCTCGCCCTGAGGCGGGCCGCGCTGGGCTGACCCGAGACGCACGGTCCCCTCGCAGCCCGCTGGGGAGCGGTGAGCGACGATGGTGGGCGTGAGTCCCTCGACCCTGCCGGACGGCGACCCGGCGCCTCCGGAAGGCGCGCTGCCGTCGTCCGTTCGGCGCGGCGCGCAGACCCGGCGGCTGGGGATGTACATACACGTACCGTTCTGCAGGGTCCGGTGCGGCTACTGCGACTTCAACACCTACACCGCGGTCGAGCTCGGCCCGCCGAGCCTGCCGGGCGCCAGCCAGGCCGGCTACGCCGCGACTGCGGCACGCGAGGTCGAGCTGGCGGCGAGGGTTCTGGACGACGCGGGGCTGCCCCGACGCCCCGTCTCGACGGTCTTCCTCGGCGGTGGGACGCCGACTGTGCTGCCGCCGTCGGACCTCGGAGGCCTGCTGGACGCGGTCCGGCGGCACCACGGGCTGGCCGCCGACGCCGAGGTGACGACGGAGGCGAACCCGGACTCCGTGAGTCCGCAGGCGCTGGCGGCCCTCGCCGAGGGCGGCTTCACGCGCGTTTCGTTCGGGATGCAGTCGGCCGTCCCGCACGTGCTGGCCACGCTCGAGCGGACGCACGACGCGGCGAGGGTCCCGGACGTCGTCCACTGGGCACGCGATTCGGGCCTCTCGGTCAGCCTCGACCTGATCTACGGGACACCGGGGGAGTCTCTGGCCGACTGGGAGACCTCGCTGCGCGCCGCCGTGGCGTGCGAGCCCGACCACGTGTCGGCGTACGCCCTCGTCGTCGAGGAGGGCACGAGGATGGCCGCCCAGGTGCGGCGCGGCCTGCTGCCGGAGCCGGACCCGGACGACGAGGCGGCGAAGTACGAGCTCGCGGACGAGCTGCTCGCCCGCGCCGGCTACCGGTGGTACGAGGTGAGCAACTGGGCCCGCGAGCCGTCCGAGCAGTGCCGGCACAACCTCGGCTACTGGCGCGGGGACGACTGGTGGGGCGTCGGGCCGGGCGCCCACAGCCACGTCGGCGGGGTGCGCTGGTGGAACGGAAAGCACCCGGCGGCGTACGCGGCGCGACTGGCGGCCGGGGTGAGCCCGGCCGCCGGGCGCGAGGTCGTGGACGACGAGGCGCAGGTCGTCGAGCAGGTGATGCTCGGCATCCGGCTCGCGGAGGGGCTCGACCTTCGGGTGCTGCCCGAGGAGGGCCGCCGTGAGCTCGCCGGCCTGGCCCGTGCCGGCCTTGTGGACGTCGACACCCGGCCCGGGCGTGCCGTGCTCACGCGCCGCGGGCGGCTGCTCGCGGACGCCGTCGTCCGGGTGCTGCTCGGGTGGGAGCCGGCTGCCGCCTCGGCGTGACAGCACCGGGGAATCTGGGCCGGAGAGGAGCGGGCTCGCTCAGGAGACGAACCGCAGCGTCATGGGGTAGCGGTACTCCTCGCCGCGGCTGGCGGCCATCGCGCCCCGGACGACGAGCACGAGGTAGCCGACCCCGAGTGCCGCGAGCAGGACCCATCCCACGAGGACGAGCGTCAGCACCCACGCCACGACGATGTAGATCAGCCACGTGAGGTTGAAGTTCAGGGCCTCGACGGCATGGCGTCGCGCGAAGGGGGAGCGGTCCCCGATCAGCAGCATGCAGACGAGCGGCCCGAGAAAGCCCAGCGCGGCGTAGGCGGCGACGAAGCCGGTGAGGTGGGAGGCGATCGCCCAGTTGCGCTCGCTGTCCGGGCTCATGCTCGCGGCGGGCTGCTGCTGGCCGTAGCCGTACGGGGCCTGCCAGGGGCCGGGGCGGTAGGACGCCGGTCGCGGCGCTGCCGGCGGATCCTGCGGACCCGCGTGCTGGTCGCTCGGCGGCTCGGTGTGGTGCTCGGTGTCGTGCTGTGCGCCGAGGTCGCGGGGCGGCCACGGGTCGCGGTTGTCGTCGGGAATGCTCATCGCCGTCTCCTTCTCGGGAAGGCCCGTCGTGTGACGGGCTTTCCCCCACGGTAGGGAGCGCCGGCTCCCGCACCCCAACCGGAAGGCTGGCGGACCGGGGAGGGGGACAACCCCAGGACGACGACCCCGGCTCGGTCAGGGCTCTGCCGTCACGAAGTCGATCAGCTCCTCGACACGCCCGAGCAAGGAGGGCTCGAGGTCCGCGTAGTCCCGGACCGACGCCAGGACCCGCTTCCACCCTGAGGCGACGTCCGCCTGCGACTCGTGCTCCCACCCCAGCGCCGCGAGCACCCCCTGCTTCCACGGGGTCCCCCGAGGCACGTGCGGCCACCGGTCCAGGCCCAGCCGGGCGGGTCTGACAGCCTGCCACACGTCGACGTACAGGTGCCCCACGACGAGGACGTGCGGCGCGAACCGGCTGTCGGCAAGCGCCTCGCGCGCGATCCGTGCCTCCTTGCTGCCCTCGACGAGGTGGTCGACCAGAACGCCGAGGCGGCGCCCCGGGCCGGGTGCGAACCGGGCGACGGCAGCGCCGAGCTCGTCGACGCCGTCCAGGGGCTCGACGACCACCCCTTCGACCCGCAGGTCGTCACCCCACACCTTCTCCACGAGCTCGGCGTCGTGCCGGCCCTCGACCCAGATCCGTGAACCCCGAGCGACCCTGGCCCGGCCGTCGTGCACGGCGACGGAGCCGCTCGCCGTCCGCCGCGGCCTGACCGGCAGGGCAGCCGAGGGCGGCGGGACGAGACGCACGGCCTCGCCGTCCAGCAGGAAGCCCGGGCCGAGCGGGAAGGAGCGGGTGCGTCCCCGGCGGTCCTCCAGGGCCACCACGTGGAGCCCGCCGCTCCTCTCCACGCGGACGACGGCACCGCACCAGCCCGTCTCGACGTCC
>JBKHWX010000244.1:0-7624 GCA_046566325.1 Actinomycetes bacterium
GCCCATCCAGCCCTGGATCGGCTGGGTGAGACGCGGGATGAGGCGCGCGTTCACGTACCCGAACGCGGGCGAGCCCGGACCGCCGTTGAGGTACTTGTACGTGCAGCCGACGGCGAGGTCGACGTCCTCCTCGTCGAGGCGCACGGGCACGGAGCCCGCGGAGTGGCAGAGGTCCCACAGCACCAGGCCGCCGGCGTCGTGGACGATCCGGGTGATGGCGGGTGCGTCGGCGAGGAAGCCCGACCGGTACGCAACGTGGCTGAAGACTGCGAGCGCGGTCCGCGGACCGACGGCCGCCGCGACGTCGTCAGGCGTGACCCCTGCCGCAGGGTCGGTCTCGACCCACCGGAGCCTGAGACCGCGCTCGGCCGCGATGCCTTCCAGCACGTACCGGTCCGTGGGGAAGCTGTCGGTGTCCAGGACGATCTCGGTGCGCCCGGGCCGCGCGTCGACGGCGGCGCGCGCCAGCTTGTAGAGCAGCACGGTGGTGGAGTCGGCGACGACCGTCTGGCCGGGGGCAGCGTCGAGCGCGGCTGAGGCCACGAGGTCGCCCGTCGTCTCCGGCCAGGTCATCCACTCGTCGGCCCAGCCACGGATGAGACGTGTCCCCCACGCCCCCGCGACGAACTCCCGCAGCCGCTCAGCCGTCTCGACCGGAGGCCGGCCGAGCGAGTTCCCGTCGAGGTAGGCGACCAGCCCGTCCCTGGGGGAGACGAACCTCTCCCGGAACGAGGCCAGGGGGTCCCCGGCGTCGAGCTCGGCGGCTCGCTCCCTCTGGCCGGCGAGCTGCCTGCTCGTCGTCGCGCTGCTCAATCGGTCACCTCGGTGATCTCCGCGCGGACCGCGTACAGCTCGGGGAAGAACGTCAGGTCCAGAGCCTTGCGCAGGAACGGAACGCCGCTGGAGCCGCCGGTGCCGCGTTTCGACCCGATGATCCGCTCGACCGTCCGCAGGTGGCGGAACCGCCAGAGCTGGAAGTTGTCCTCGATGTCGACCAGCTCCTCGCACGTCTCGTAGACGCCCCAGTGGTCGTGCGGGTGCTCGTATATCTGCTTGAAGGTCGGGACGAGCGCGGGCTCGAGCGTGTACGGCGCCGTCCAGTCGCGCTCGATCCTGCTCGCCGGGACGACGTACCCGGCTCGAGCGAGGAAGCGCAGGAACTCGTCGTACAGGCTCGGTTCGACGAGCAGGCGCCGCAGCTCGGCCTGCGCGGCGGGGTCGTGGTCGAAGACGTGCACCATCTCGGCGTGCTTGTTGCCGAGGAGAAACTCGACCGAGCGGTACTGCAACGACTGGAAGCCGGACGACGTTGCAAGGAAGTCGCGGAACTGCACGTACTCGCTCGGCGTGAGCGTCGCGAGCACCGACCACTGCTCGGCCAGCTGCTGCTGGACGTGCTTGACCCTTGCCAGCCGCTTGAGGGCCGGCGCCAGGTCGTCCGCCTTGATCAGCCCTCGGGCTGAGCGAAGCTCGTGCAGCACCAGCTTCAGCCACAGCTCGGCGACCTGGTGCTGGATGATGAACAGCATCTCGTCGTGCCGTCGCGGCTCGCTGCGCGGGTGCTGAGCGCTCAGCAGCGTGTCGAGGCACAGGTACTCCCCGTAGGAGAGGGCCGTGGTGAAGTCGCGCCGGATACTGTCCTCGAGCGGCCGAAAGTCGTTCGCAGTGGCCTGTCTGGCCCTGTCGCTCACTCATGAAGCCTATCAAGATCCGAAGAGGCACCATCCTCGTCAATGCATGCATGCATGCATGCGTGCGTGCGTGCGGGCAGAAAGCCGTTCCGGACAAGTGGATCCAGAGACGTCACCCGCCCGGGGTCATCGGGCTCGGCTCCACCTTCGCCGTCGTTGCGCTGCCCGGTGCCACCAGCGCCGCGTAGTCGGCGGCCGTGACGGCGGCCGACGTCCTCGCTCCGCCCGGGAGCGCCACCTCGACGGCGTGCCCGTCCTGCCTGAACTGGACGGCGTCGATCCCTTCGACAGAGGTCAGGGACAGCACGACCTGCCCGACCGCCAGCGGCAGCCTGCCGGGCACCGGCTCACGGGTCGGGACCGACAGCTCGACGAGCGCCGTCGTCCTCCTCACCTGCAGCAGGGACAGCGAGGCTCCGGGGCCGAGAGCACTCGAGAGTCCCTCGTTCCGGTCGCGCTCGGTCGGGCCGTCGTCCAGCTGGTCGAGGACCTGACTGACCACCGAGGCGGTGGAGCCCGCGTCGACCATGGTGGGGACGGGCACGAGCCGGTCCTCCTGGTCGACGAGGAAGAGCCGCGGTGACGTCATCTGCTGCCCCTCGGCCGGCGAGGTCGCCTGGTCGGACGGCGCGGGGGCCAGCAGGCCGTATGGCACCTCCGTCGACGGGATCGTGGCCACGGTTCCCGTCGGCACTCCGCACCCGGTGAGGGCGAGGACGACGAGCAGCAGCCCCTTTCGGGGCAGGGCGGCGGTCATGCGGCCTCCGCGGCCGACGCCAGCGGGAGCCGCACGGTGAACCGCGCCCCTCCGAGGGGGCTCGCCTCGCACGTGACGGAGCCGCCGTGAGCGCGGACGGTCTCGGCGACCAGGCTCAGACCCAGCCCCGTCCCAGGCCGCGAGCCTCGAGACCCCCCGCGCACGAACCGCTCGAAGATTCGCTCGCGGTCCGCCTCGGGCACGCCCGGGCCCGCGTCGTCGACCGTGAGGACGGCGAGACCGGGCTCGGCGGACACGGCGACGCACGTCAGCCCGGCCCCGTGCAGGTCGGCGTTGTCGAACAGGTTCACCAGCGCGCGGTGCAGCTGTCCCTTGCCGACGCGGACCGGCAGCGTCGTGTGGACGTCCTCTGGCGAGGCGTCCAGCAGGGAGGACGGCCGCCCGCTCGCCTCGAGCGCCTGCCGCACGAGCTCGCGGGCGTCGACGACGGTCCGGTCCTCCTGTGCGGTGCCCGCGTCGAGGCGCCCGAGCTCGAGCAGGTCCTCGAGCGCGGTGCGGAACCGGCCCAGCTCGCGGGCGACGAGGTCGAGCGCCTGCTGTGAGCGCTCGGGCAGCTCGTGGCGCCGTCCCTGGAGCACCTGGACGCTGGTGGTGAGCGTGGTGAGCGGTGACCTGAGCTCGTGGCTGACGTCCGCGCTGAAGCGGGCGTCGCGCTCGATGCGCTCCTGGAGGGCGTCGACCATGGCGTTGAACGACCCGACGATCGTCACCAGCTCGGGGTCCTCGGTTGACGGCAGGCGCGTGGAGAGGTCGCCGCCCGCGATCCTCGCCGCCGTCCCTGCGACGACGTCCAGCGGGGCCAGCACGCGCCGCGAGGCCCAGCGGCCGAGCAGCGCCCCGGCGAGCGTGGTCATGACGGCGAACGCGGCGAGCACGGCGCCGAGCGTGCTGAGCGTCTTGTCCAGCTCTCCCGCGCCCGCGAGCTCGTAGAACTCCGCCCGCACCGCGGGCACGGGCAGCCCGACGACCACGGCCTGCCCGCCGTCCACGTCGACCCATGCCACCGCCGGCTGTCCCGCCTCGACCTGCTCGCGCAGGGCGGCGGGGACGGTGCTGCTCTGCATCGTCAGGGACGTCGAGAACCACTCGCCCCCGCGGCGCACGAAGACGACGGCGTCGGCCGGCGGGGACGTCGTCCCCAGCACCTCGCTGACCGGTCGGCCGGCCGTGAGCAGACCGTCCCGCACGAACGACGCGTCGGCGAAAGCCTGGCCGACCGCGGCCTGCTGCCGTTGCTCGACCAGGTAGCTGCGGGCGACGAGGTACGTCCCGACGGATAGCAGGGTCGTCAGGACGAGGGCGCCGGCAGCGAACGAGAGGGTGACCGTCCCGCGCAGGCCGAGCGGTCGGAGCGGTGGCGACGGCGCCCGCATCTCACCTCGTGTCCAGCCGGTAGCCGAGGCCCCGGACGGTGACCACCAGCGCCGGATGGCTCGGCTCCCGTTCGATCTTGGTCCGGAGCCGGCGGACGTGCACGTCGACGATCCGCTCGTCCCCGAAGAACCCACGGTCCCAGACCCGGTCGAGCAGGGCCTGCCGGCTCAGCACCCGCCCGGGCGGCGAGGCGAGCTCGCTGAGGAGGCGGAACTCGGTCACCGTCAGGTGGACGTCCTCGCCGCCCCGACGCACCCGCCCGGCGGCGCGGTCCAGGACGAGCGGGCCCCCGGGGTCGAGGACGACGCGCTCGGGCAGGCGCTCGGCCTCGGCGGCCTCCGTACGAAGCGGCGTCGGGCTGCGGCGTCGCAGGGCCCGCAGGCGTGCCGTCAGCTCCTTGAGCTCGAAGGGCTTGGTGACGTAGTCGTCCGCCCCCGCCTCGAGAGCTGCCACGATGTCGTGCGTGTCGTCGCGCGCGCTGAGCACGATGATGGGTGCGTCGTGGCGACGTCGGACCTCCCGGATGAAGGTAAAGCCGTCCATCCCGCCGAGCATGAGGTCCACCAGCAGGAGGTCGACCGGCACCTCCCCGAGGTGGTCGAGCCCCTCCTCGGCGCTGGCCGCGTCCAGCACGACGTAGCCCTCGTCGAGCAGGGCCAGGCGCAACGCCGTCCTGATCCCGTCGTCGTCCTCGACGATCAGTAGTCGCGTGGCCACGCGGACATCGTGCCAGCCGCGCCCACCCGACCGATGCGCCACTGAGATGTCGAGCGCGTCGTCACATGATCGCAATGGGCCTTGGCGGCCAACTGCAACCTGCCTCTTCGATGCTGGAGGAAGGCGCGGAGCGGGCGGCGTGACGCCGCCCGGGCGGCCGAGGGGAGAGCGATGCAGAGCGTGGTCGACGCCGGTTCTCCAGCTCCGTCGGGAGGCGCGGCACCGGGCGCTGGGCCGGTGGTGGTCCTGCTGGACGACGACACGCTGCTGGACGGCCTCTCCCGGCTCCGGTCGGCGGTGGCCGGCCAGGTCGCCTCGGGCGGCTGCGACCTCGTCGTGGACATCGCCGGGGTCCGCCGGCTGTCGTCGGCGACCGTGGCCGCCCTCCTGTGGGCCAGGCGCCACAGCCGGTGCCTGGGCAGGCGCGTGGTCGTGCGCGGGCCGAGCCCGGAGAGTCTTCAGGTCCTGCGCCGGACCGGGCTGTCGGAGGTCTTCGAGGTGGAGCCGAGGACCGTCTCGTGAGGCCGGGGACCCCCTTCGGACCGAGGGCGACGTCATGACCACCCTGCTGTCCCCCCGGACCGCCTGGAGGTTCTCCTGCTCGTGGCGCGTCGACACCCTGACCCGCCAGCGGGGCCGGGCGGACGTGGAGAGGCTGGGCGCCGCGGTCCACGTCCGCGTGCTCGACACGAGCTGTGGTGGGGACGGGACCGCATTCGGCTACGCAGCCACGGAGGCCTGGCTGCAGGACGACGGCCGCCTCGTCGTCCGCGCCTTCGCAGCCCCGCCGGCGCTGCTGGTCACGGTCAGCGGCGCCCGTCTCCTCCCCGCGCCCCCGGAGACGGAGTGCGAGGTCGAGGCGTCCGACGGCGACATCGTGGTGATGTGCTCGGCCGAGGCGCTGGGCTACCTGCCGAACGGTCTCGGCGCTGTCCTCGCCCGCTCACCCCTGCGTGTCGGCGCGACCCACCCGGCCGCGCTGCTCGAGGCGCTCATGGACGGCTCGCCCTGCGGCGCGGCGCTCGTGGCGCGGTGCGTCGGCGACTGAAGTCCCACACCACGGCAGGTTCGCTGACGAAGTGGTTGCTGGCGCGCCGGAAATGCCGGATTTGAACAACCACTTCGTCAGCGAACTGCCGGATGTGCGGGAGGTTCGTCAGCGAACCCGGGCGGACTCCGGCATCAGCGAACCGGGCCGTCAGCGAACCGGGCGTGTCACAGCCGGTTGACGTCCACCACGCGGACGACTGCCGTCCCCGCCTCGTCGCTCGCCGCCAGGTCGACCTCGGCGCTGATGCCCCAGTCGTGGTCGCCGGCCGGGTCGTCGAAGATCTGGCGCAGCTGCCAGCGCTTCGGCTCCTTCGTCAGCACGAGCATCTGCGGGCCGCGGGCGTCCGGGCCGGTGCCGATGTCGTCGTGCTCGGCGTAGTACCCCTCGAGCGCCTCCGCCCACCTGTCGGCGCCCCAGCCCGACTCGCCGTCCAGCTCGGCGAGGTCGTCGTACCGGCGCAGCGCCGCCAGCTCGACCCGCCGGAACAGCGCATTGCGCACGAGCGCCGTGAACGCCCGCTCGTTCGCGGTGACGGGGCGCGGCCGCGAGGGGACGGCGACCGTCCGGGCCGCGCCGGCGCCGGCCAGGGCCCGCTCCGGGTGCGTCAGCTGCTCCCACTCGTCGAGCAGGCTGGAGTCGACCTGCCGGACGGTCTCGCCCAGCCACTCCACGACGTCCAGCACCTGCTCGGTCCTCGCGGCGGCAGGGACCCCGGTCCGCAGCGCCCGGTAGGCGTCGGCGAGGTAGCGCAGCACGAGTCCCTCGGAGCGCGCGAGGCCGTAGAACGAGACGAGCTCGTTGAACGTCATTGCCCGCTCCCACATGTCGCGGACCACCGACTTCGGCGACAGCGGGTGGTCCGCCACCCACGGGTGCCCGCGCCGGTACATCTCGTAGGCCGCCTCCAGCAGCTCGGCGAGCGGCTTGGGGTAGGTGACGTCCTCGAGCAGCTCCATCCGCTCCTCGTACTCGATGCCCTCGGCCTTCATCTGGGCGACGGCCTCACCGCGGGCCCTGAACGCCTGGGCCGAGAGCACCTGACGCGGGTCGTCGAGGGTCGACTCGACCACCGAGACGACGTCGAGCGCGAACGTCTCCGACTGGGGGTCGAGCAGCTCGATGGCTGCGAGCGCGAAGGTCGACAGAGGCTGGTTGAGAGCGAAGTTGAACGGCAAGTCGACCGTGAGGCGCACCGTCCGGCCGGTCTCGTCGGGGGTCTCGAGACGCTCGACGACACCGGCCGAGAGCAGTGCTCTGAAGTCCGCTATCGCCTGGCGGATGTGCCTGACCTGGGCCGGCCGCGGCTCGTGGTTGTCGGTGAGCAGCTTGCGCATGGCCGCGAAGGCGTCGCCTGGCCGCGCGATCACGTTGAGCAGCATCGAGTGGGTGACGACCAGCTGCGATGTCAGCGGCTCGGGATCGGCGGCGACGAGTCGCTCGAAGGTCTTCTCGGACCACGAGACGAACCCCTCGGGCGGCTTCTTGCGCACCACCTTGCGCCGCTTCTTCGGGTCGTCCCCGGCCTTCGCCAGCGCCTTCAGGTTCTCGACCTCGTGCTCGGGCGCCTGGACGACGACGGTCCCGGCCGTGTCGAAGCCGGCGCGGCCGGCGCGCCCCGCGATCTGGTGGAACTCCCTGGCCTTCAGGTGCCGGGTCCGGACGCCGTCGTACTTGCTGAGGGCGGTGATGAGGACGGTACGGATCGGCACGTTGATGCCGACGCCGAGCGTGTCGGTGCCACAGATGACCTTGAGCAGGCCGGCCTGCGCCAGCTGCTCGACCAGCCGCCGGTACTTGGGCAGCATCCCCGCGTGGTGGACGCCGATGCCGTGCCGGACGAGCCGTGACAGCGTCTTTCCGAAGCCGGGGGAGAACCGGAAGTCACCAATCGCCTCCGCGATCGCCTCCTTCTCCTGACGGGTGCACACGTTGACGCTCATCAGCGCCTGTGCCCGCTCGACCGCGGCGGCTTGCGTGAAGTGGACGACGTAGACCGGTGCCTGCTTCGTCTCC
>JBKHWX010000245.1:0-4075 GCA_046566325.1 Actinomycetes bacterium
TCTCGGACGGGTGCTGCGTGCTGCTCTGCACGAAGATCTGGCCGGCCTCGTCAACCTGGGCGAGAGCGGCGTGGGTCTCCAGGTAGAAGTGCTCCTGCCCCGAGAACTCGAACTCGCCGCTGAACACGTGCGCCGACCCCTCGAGGCCGGCCTCGACGTCCCCACGCTCCATCGTGGGCTGCCCGCCCTGGAAGCTCTCGGCCGCGATCGCCTCGGTCACCTTCACGAGGGCGGGCAGGCGCTCGTACTCGACCTCCACCGCGAGGGCGCCCAGGCGGGCCGCCTCGATGTCCTCCGCGAGCACCCAGCAGACCGCGTGCCCGTAGAACATCACCTCGTCCGGGAACAGCGGCTCGTCGTGCTTGACCCCGGAGTCGTTGACCCCCGGTACGTCGGCGGCGGTGAGCACCCGGACGACGCCCGGCACCTCCAGCGCGGGCTCGGTGCGCAGCGCGGTCACCCGAGCGTGCGCGTGCGGCGCCTGCACGGGGTAGGCGTGCAGGACGCTCCTCGTCCGGGTCAGCAGGTCGTCGGTGTAGAGGGCCTCACCCGTGACGTGGAGAGCGGCGCTCTCGTGCGGGATGGCGACGCCGACGGCGGGACTCAGTGGCCGTTCGGAGAGGGCGCTCACGAGACACCCCCGCGAACGTGCGAGCGGAGCGAGCCGCGTCGTGGGGTGATCATGCTCCCACCTCCTGTGGTGTCGGGTTCTCGGCGTAGAGCTTGTGCAGCGACTGGCCCAGCGTGGCCGCGCGGTAGGCCGCACTCGCACGGTGGTCGTCGATCGGCGTGCCCTGCGAGCCGAGCACCTCGGCGGCACGTCCCACGGTCTCCTCGGTCCACGGCTGGCCCTCGAGGGCCTCCTCCGCGGCTCGCGCCCGGATGGGAGTCGCGGCCACGCCGCCGACGCCGATCCGTGCCTTCCGGACGACGCCGTCCTCGACGTCGAGCGCAAAGCCCAGCGCTACGCTGGAGATGTCGTCGAAACGCCGCTTCGCGATCTTGTGGAACGCCGCGACCGGCGCCAGCGGCAGCGGGATCCGTACCGCCCGGATGAGCTCGTCCGGCTCGCGCACGCTCTGCCGGTACCCGGTGAAGTACTCGGAGAGGGGCACCTCCCGGTCACCGCGGGCGGACGCGAGCACCACGGTGGCCTCGAGGGCGAGGAGCGCGGGCGGGGTGTCACCGATCGGTGAGCCGGTGCCGAGGTTACCCCCGATGGTCGCCCCGTTGCGGATCAGCCGGGAGGCGAACTGCGGGAACAGCTCCGCGAGCAGGGGCACCGATCCGTCCAGCCGCCGCTCGATCTCGGTCAGGCTCAGCGCGGCGCCGATCTCGATGCGCTCGTCGTCCCGGTCGAACCCGCGAAGCTCCGGCAGGCGGTCGACCGCCACCACCAGGGGGGCTCGGATGCCGCGCAGGTTCACCTCGACACCCCAGTCGGTCGACCCTGCCACGAGGACGGCGTCCGGGTGCCGCTGGAGCAGGTCCAGCGCGTCGGCCAGGGTCGCGGGCCGGACGAACTCGGCCTCGCCGGAGGAGAGGCGGGTCGGACGTGGCTGCGGCGGCGCCTCGTCCCGGCGGGCCGCCAGGACGTCGTCCTCGTCGGGGCTGTCGAGCGCGTACGCGGCGTCCCGGATCGGCCGGTACCCCGTACAGCGGCAGAGGTTGCCGCTCAGGGCATGCAGGTCGAAGCCGTTCGGTCCGTGCTCGTGGTCGCGCTCGTCCTCGGAGACGCTGCTCTTCTCCTCCGCGCCCGCCTGGTGCGGCGTGCTCTGCCCGTGCTGGGCCGCCGCGTGGTGCGGAACCCCGTTCGTGCGCGCCTCGAGGTTGCGGATGGGCACGAGCGGCGGTGACGCGGTGGTTCCCGAGGCCGACCCCGAGACGCCCGGCTGGACGGCGCCCGCGCGCCCCGGGCGGTAGTACTCGGCGGCCATGCTGCAGACGAAGCCCGGGGTGCAGTAGCCGCACTGCGACCCGCCCCTGATCGCCATCTCCCGCTGGACCGGGTGCAGGCAGTCCGAGCGGCCCAGGCCCTCGGCCGTGACGAGCTCCTGGCCGTCGAAGGACGCGACGGGCACGAGGCAGGCGTTGAGCGCCGTCCACTCGGTCTCGGTCTGCAGGCCCGGCCTGGCCACGAGGATCGAGCACGCCCCGCACTCACCCTCGGCGCAGCCCTCCTTGCAGCCGGTGAGGCCACGGTCGCGAAGCCAGTCGAGCGCCGTGGTGTGAGGCGAGACGCCCTCGAGGGACAGCGACTGCCCGTTCACGTTGACCGCTGGGGTCTCCATGTCGTCCAACTCCTGCCTGTGTGGTGTCGGCTGCCGCTGGCTCTGCCACGCTATGGCGCCCGCCCGATACGGGCGACCTGCGCATCGCCGCGCCGGGCGACAGCCCACATCGGTTCGTGCGTCAGCCGGAGGCCGGCTGCCTCTCGTGTCGTCTCGTGCTCATGCTCATGGCTTGCCCGTCCTCGCGGGCAGTCAGAGGGTCGTGGAGCCGTAGCGCTGCGTGCGGGCGCTGTGGATCGGGTTCGCGTCGGCCACGAAGTCGTCGAACCGATGACCCGCGATCTTGGCGATCTCGATCAGCGCGGCCGCGTGCTCCTGTGTGGGCGAGTTCTTCATCCGCGCGTGGCCGAGCGCGAGGATCCGCTCGCGGCTCGGCACGTCGCGGACGCAGACGATCAGGGGGAAGCCGAACCTCTCCCGGTACGCGGACGTGAGCTCGCGGAAGGCGTCGTAGTCGCCCTCCGCCAGCCGCGTGAGGCCGGCGGTGGCCTGGTCGACGGTCGACTGCTCCCCCGCGTGACCGGCGGCGACGGCCTCGCTGCCCAGGTTCGGGTAGGCGCTCATCAGCTCGCGCTGCTGCTCGGGGGTGGCGGCGAACAGCGCCTCCTGGAACGCCGTCCGGAGCTGTAACGTGTCTGCGAACGGACGCTGCGTGTAGGCGTTCTCGACCACCCAGGTCGGTCCCTGGTAGAGCCGGGCGAACGTGGACACGAACTCGTCCTGGCTCATCTCGTTCACCTCCGCCAGCCGCACCTGGCCGTGGCCCGGCAGGTTCGCGACCGCCGGCCCGCGGCCGCGGCCCATGTGGTGGAAGACCGCGTTCAGGACGATCGCCGTGATGCTCCCCAGCGTGATGCCGCTGCCGAAGATGATCTCGGCCCACGACGGGACGGCCTGCGCGACGCCCGGCTGGACGGTCACCAGGAGCGCGAGGCCGAGGCTGGTCGCGACGATCACGACGTTGCGGTGGTCGTTGAAGTCGACACGCGAGAGCGTCTGGATGCCGACGACCGCGACGGTGGCGAACATGGCGAGCGCTGCCCCGCCGAGCACGTTGTGCGGGATGCCCGCGACGATCGCCCCCGCCTTCGGGATCAGCCCGACGATGATCATGAACACGCCGGCGGCCGCGACCACCCAGCGGCTCTTGATCTGGGTCAGGCGGACCAGCCCGACGTTCTCCGCGAAGCAGGTGTAGGGGAACGAGTTGAGGATGCCCCCGAGGGTGGTCGCCAGACCGTCGGCCCGCAGCGCCCTGGCGATGTCCTCCCGGACGATCCGCTTGTCCACGATCTCGCCGGTCGCGAAGACGTCACCGGTCGTCTCGACCGCGGTGATGAGCATGACGACGATCATCGAGACGATCGCGGCGACGCTGAACTTCGGCCAGCCGAAGTAGAACGGCGTGGTCACGCCCACCCAGGCCGAGCCGCCGACGTCCGCGAAGTGCGCGTCACCGAGCGCCCAGGCGACGAGCGTGCCGGTGACGAGGCCGACGAGCACGGCGACCGTGGCCATGAACCCGCGGAAGAAGCGCTGGATGAAGACGATGAGCAGGAGCGTCCCGACCGCGTAGGCGAGGTTCTTCGGGTTGCCCGGCTCGGGCTTGGCGCCCCCGCCCACGGCGTCGAGCGCCGCGACGGGCAGCAGCGCGATACCGATGATGGTGATCACGGAGCCGGTCACGACCGGCGGGAAGAACCGGATGAGCCGGCTGAAGTAGGGGGCGATGAGGAAGGTGAAGACGCCGGCGACGATGACCGCGCCGTAGATGACGAGGAGGC
>JBKHWX010000246.1:0-8737 GCA_046566325.1 Actinomycetes bacterium
CTTTGAACAGCCACCTCGTCAGCGAACCTCGGGTTGGGGTGTTGGGGGTTGGGATGGGCCTGGTGGCGCCGCTTCGCGGAGGCCCGGAGCGTCGCCAGGGCCCGCGCACCGGCGGCGTCGAGGGGCGCGCCGGTGTTGGCGGCGACGAGCACGCCTCCGTCCGTCTCGGAGAGGCGCAGCAGGAGCCGGCCGGGCCGGCCCGCTCGGGCGGCGGCGTCCGCGGCGTTCTGGGCGAGCTCGACCACGACGCGGTCGCGGTAGCCGCCGCGGACGAGGTCCTCCTCGGCGTTCGCGTCCTCCCGGAAGCGCTCGGGCGCCGCGACCCAGGCATCGAGCACGCGCTCGACCTGCTCGGTGGTGCCGAACGGGTCGTGCGCGACGGTCACAGGACCAGGGTGTCGTACCGCGTCTCGTCCAGCACCGGGGAGGGCAGCACCTCGGCGCGCGCCTCGACGTCGGTCTCGCTGTGGGCGCCGCAGCCGAAGTCCTGAGCGACGACATGCCCGTCGGCCGGCGACCACTCGTTGGCGCACACTCCGAACTCCTGACGGAGCGCCCCCGCGAGGGGCAGGAAGAAGCCGCAGCTGGCGCACGCCGCGCTAGCAGCCCGCGCCGGAGGTGAGGCCGGCCCGAAGTCGCCCTCGTGCCAGCGGGTGGCGGCCTCGTCGCGGCCCTCTCGGGACAGCACCCGGGGTCGGCCGAGGCCGAGCTCCCAGATCGCGACCTGGTCGACGTCCTCGTCGCCGGTGGCCGCGTAGCCGGGGACGAGCCGGTCGTCGTGCTCGACCCGTGGCAGCACGTCGGCCGGCCCGATGTCGTCGGGCCGAAGCCGCTCGGCCCAGGGCAGCCACTCCGGAGCGAGCACCGCCTCGGGGCCCGCGACCAGCTCGGCCTCGCAGACGGTGGCGAACCGCGCACGGGGGGCGCGGGCCAGCACGACGGTCCAGCACCAGCCGCGGTAGCCCTTCGCGGTGCACGCGAACGTGTGGCTGACCAGGCGCTCGCCGACCGCGGCCACACCCAGGTGCTCGCCGACAGTCCCCGCCTCGGCGACGTCCTCGGCGGCGGCGCGGGCCAGGTCCACCGCGGAGGCCGCCACGGCGTCCGGCGCCGTCTTGCGAGAGCGGGTACGCGCCGGCCGCGTGGCGATCGCGACGGTGGTGCCAGCGGTGACGGTGGCAGCAGTCATCCGGTCAGGCCTCGAGGTCGTCGGCGACGGCACGCAGCACCGTCGCGACCTTGCGTGCAGCGCTGCGCTCGGGGTAGCGCCCCCGCCGCAGCTGGTTCGAGACGCCGTCGAGCAGCCGGATGAGGTCCTCGACGATCACCGTCATGTCCTCGGGCGGCTTCCGGTGCGCGGCGACCATCGACGGCGGCTGCTGCAGCAGGCGCACCGACAAGGCCTGCTTGCCCTTCCGGCCGTCGACCACGCCGAACTCCACCCGTGCGCCAGGCTTCACGGTGGTGCCGGGCGGCAGCGCGGAGGCGTGCAGGAACACCTCTTCGCCGTCGTCGCTCGCGAGGAAGCCGAAGCCACGCTCAGCGTCGAACCACTTCACCTTGCCAGTGGGCACGTCGAACCTCGTCAGTCGTCGGGCGCTGCGAGGAGCGCCCCGTAGTAGAGCACGTCAGAACGGGACCCAGCGGGCTCCCTCAACCAGGCTATCGCTGCCCCCGAGCACGGAGCGGGCACCGCGGTCAGCGGTACTCGTCCGGGTCAGCGAGCAGCTCGTTCATGGACCCGGAGCGGAACCCTCTCGGGTCCACGTCGACCTCCGCGAAACCGGCCGCGCGGACGGCGTCGAGCATCCGACCGTTCTTCGCGACCGCCGGGACGGCCTCGGGGTCGACCTCGACCCGGGCCGCGTCGTCCCCGAGGTCGCGGACGCGCAGGTTCGCCACCTCGATCCCCGCCTCGGCGAGCGCGGAGCGCAGCGCCCGCTCGGCGCCGTCCACCCGCGCGAGCCTGCTGGGGGTGATCTGGACGCCGTACGCCACGCGGCTGGAGAGGCACGCGGCGGCCGGCTTGTCCCATGTCCGCAGGCCCGCCCGGCGCGACGCCTCGCGCACCTGCGCCTTGGTCAGCCCCGCGTCGAGCAGCGGGGTTCGGGCACCGCGCTCCGCGGCCGCGCGGATCCCGGGGCGGAAGCCGGCGCGCGCGTCGTCCGCGTTCGTGCCCGTCAGGACGTGCTCGAGGCCCAGCTCCTCGGCGAGCGGACCCAGGGTCTCGAGCAGCTCGGACTTGCAGTAGTAGCAGCGGTCGGCGGCGTTTCGCGCGTAGCCTTCGCGGTCCATCTCCGCGGTGGCCGGCGTGAGGTGCCGCACCCCGAGCGACCGCGCGAGGGCCGCCGCCGCCTCCAGCTCGCCGTCGGCGAGCGAGGGGGAGACCGCCGTCGCGGCCACCACCTTGTCGGTTCCGAGCGCCTGGACGGCGGCGTGCAGCACGAGCGCGGAGTCCGCGCCGCCCGAGAACGCCACGAGGACGGAGCCGAGCCCGACGAGCTCGCCCCGAAGGGCGTCGAGCCGCTGGTCGAGCACGTACGTGTCGAACCAGCCGGCGAAGGCGGCGAGGTCCGGCAGGACGACGTCGGCGCCGGCGGCCGTGAGCACCCGCTCGTCGTGGGGCCCGGTCGGGACGACGACGGCCACCGCCCGTGCCGCACGCGCCGCGAGGACGTCGCCCGGGTGGTCTCCCACGTAGACCTGCGCCCCCTCCTCGAGGAGGACCTCCGCCTTCTGCTCCGCGAACAGGCCCCCCTCGGTGCGGTCGACCAGCTCGGCGAGCCCCGCCTGCTCCAGCACGAGGCGGACGGCACCGGCCGCCTTCGCGCTCACGACGACTGTGCGGCCTCCGGCCCTCCGGACGGCGGCCAGCGCCTCCGCGGCGCCCCCGAGGGCTGTCACGGGCGGGGCCTCCGGCACGTCGTGCAGGTACCGGTAGCGCGCGACGAGCGGTTCGAGCTCGTGTCCGGGGGCCAGGGCGGTGAGGGCGTCGACCAGAGGCGGCCCGATCCAGGGCCAGACGTCGTCCTCCGTGACCGCGACACCCACCTCGGCCAGGGTCCGTCGAAGGCTCGCCGCGATCCTCGCCCGGGTGTCGACCAGGGTCATGTCGAGGTCGAAGCCGACGACCGGGCTGAGGGGGTCCACCCGACCAGGGTAGGTCCGCGGGTCCCGAGGGAACCGGGCGAGGGCTGTGCCACGTCGAAGCGCTGGTACCGAGTGGCCTCGAACCGCCGGAGAGGACGGCGGTCCGAGGACTACCGTCGGCTGCAGAGGGTGGTTCTCGTGCGCATGACTCCGGCTGTGCTCGTGGTGGCCGCGGTGCTGGTGGCCGGCGGGTGCGCGGACGACGGCCCACCCGGCGGAGCAACGGGAGGCACGATGCCAGCACCCGGGGCGTCGTCCGAACGAGGCACGCCCAGCCCACCGCAGCCGACGGAGCTTCCTATGACTCCTCCGTCCCCCACGTCCGGCTCCCACCCCGGCCCACCCGCGGCCGGAGGAGCCGCGGAGGTCGCGGTGCGCGACCTGGCAGACAGGGTCGGCGTGGCGCCGGACCAGGTGTCCGTCGTCCGGGTGGAGGAGGTGACGTGGAACGACAGCTCGCTGGGATGCCCCAAGCCGGGGATGTTCTACGCACAGGTGATCACGCCGGGCAGCCTGATCGTGCTCGAGACCGGCGGGAGGTCGTACGAGTACCACGCTGCGGACGGACGGCCGCCCGTCCTGTGCGAGCGTCCCCAGCCTCCCGGCGTCCCGTCGACGTGACCGCAGGCACGCCCGACGCGGCGCCGAGAGGCATGGCGGAGGGGATGGACGGGTTATCGCAGCGGCACGAGCTGCGCCTGGTCCGGGCCGTTGCGGTTCTGCATGGAGACGACCATCCAGCCCTTGGTGGGCGTCTTCTTCAGCTGCTCGCGGTCGACCGTCGCGGTCCACGAGATCGACGACCTGCCGGCCAGCTCCAGGTGCTGGCCCGTCTGTAGCGGCTGCGTGAAGGCGTTGAACGGAGCGCGGCCGTCGACCTCGTCCGCTCCGGGCTGGATCAGAGAGTAGGTGTTCACGTCGTACAGAAACTCCGGGTTGGCCGCGTTGATCCCCATGTCCGCGAACGCGAACGGCAGCAGGACGGTGGACGAGTTCAGGCCACCCCGCGCGACGTACGCGCTGATGGCCCGTCCGCTGTTGAGGTCGTAGACGACCGAGGCGAACGTGCCGCTCACCTGACCCGTGGTGACCCGACCGAGGTCGATGCCGATGACGGCGAAGTCCGGCGCGCCGCTCTCGTCGACGTCCACCAGGACGTCGTACTCCGCCACGGACGCCGAGCCGAGCCGCGTGTAGGTGCTCACCGCGAACTCACCCATGCCCTGGTCAGGGAACGCGCGCACCCCGACGGCCCGGATGTCCGGCGCGAGTCCCCCTCGGACGACGTCGTCGCCCTTCGGGTCGGACACGCCCCACGCGTACACGTCGGCCGTGCCCGCGACGGGCGAGCCGTTCCGGGTCCGGAACGTGGCGGCCCTGCCCGCTCCCAGCCGGACGACGTCCGGCTGGGTCTGGACGTCCGACACCGCCCGCGGTACCAGCAGGTACGGGACGCGCAGGGTGGTGACGCCGCCGTCCCCGGCCGTGGGGATGAGCTGCACGGTGCCGGACGCCGCCTGGAACCCGCCGCTCGGCAGGTCGCGGGCGGGTGTGACCGTCACGGTGACCCTGACCGTCGCCTCGGCACCTGCCCGGACGCTGACCGTCTTCGGGCTGACCGACACGCTGGCGCCCCCTGGCGGCTGCGAGCTCTGGTCGACGGCGACCGCGAACCTGGCCGTCTTCTTGCCGGTGTTCCGCAGCGTCACCGTCTTGCTCCGGCTCGTCGGCCCCTGCGACTCGAGGAACCCGAAGGAGAGGCTCGCCGTCCCGACGTCACCGACCGCGACGACCGGCGTGCGGACCGCCGCGCCCGGGTCGACGAGACCGGCCCCGAGGCGCACGGTGCTGTAGCCCTTGGTGGCGCCGGGGTTCGCGGTGTTGACGATGGCGGCCTTGACCGTCTCGACCGACTCGCGCGGCCGCGCCTGCCGGACCAGCGCCGCGACCCCCGCGACCAGGGGCGTGGCCATCGACGTCCCGGACATGGTCACCGACCCCGCCCCCGTCCGTGCGCCGGCGGACACGATGCTCACGCCCGGCGCGGCCACGTCCGGCTTCGCGGTGTCACCCGCGAGAGCGGGGCCGGAGGACGTGAAGCTGGCCGGGCCCCGGAAGTTGGGGTTCGGGATGGGGCCTGCGGCGGTGAGCGACACCTGCTGCCCGTTCAGCGCGGCGAGCTGGTTGCCCTGCTCGGGCGTCGCGCCGAGGAACGGGATGGTGACCGAGGCGACAGGGCCCTCGACCGGTGGCAGGCCAGGCGCGTCGTTGACCAGAACGACCGCGGCCGCGCCCGCTGCCTGCCCTAGCTTGGCCCGGTCGACACGGGGGCAGCTGCCCCGATAGGTAAGGACGACGTCTCCCGGCGCCACGCCGGAGTAGTCCTCGGGTCTGCAGCCGAGCGACTCGTTCACGTCGGTGGTCGACGGGTCGTCCTGCAGCGCAACCAGCTTCCCGCTGATCGGCTGGCTCACCGTCACCGCGTTCGAGATCTGCAGCTGCACGCTGGTTGTGCCGGCCGTGACGGTCGCGCCGGGGAACGACTCCACGGCGTCGACGGCGGCGACGCTGATCCCCCGGTCGGCCGTGCCCGGGGAGTCCACGATGTAGGGGACGTCGCCCGCGTTGCCGGCGGCGAGCACGGGGATCACCCCGGCCCGCGCGGCGTTGTCGATCGCCTCGACGTCGGCCTGTCCCAACGAGCTGAACGCGGAGCCGAGACTGAGGTTGATGACGTCGAGGTCGTGGGCGACCGCCCAGTTGACGGCCTCCACCGTCATGTCCGTGGAGCCCGTGCAGCCGAAGATCTTCAGCGCGTAGAGCGAGGCCTGGGGGGCGACGCCGGGTGCCACCGTGAAGTCGTGGTCGTAGGTCGACGAGTCGTAGGGGCCGGTGTACGTGGTCCCGTCCGCCAGCACGCCGCTGCCGGCGGCCGTGCCCGCCACGTGCGTGCCGTGACCCTGGCAGTCGAGGGGGTCGCCGTCCGGGTGCGGCACGAGCGCCGGGTCACCGGGCCGCGCGCCGGCGTTGTAGTCGTCGCCGACGAAGTCCCAGCCGCCCACGACCTTGGCGGTCGGGAACGTCCCCGGCTCGACGACGGTCGGGTTGTCGGCCTGGTACGCCTCGGCCGTGCCCGGCCCCCCGAAGTCGGCGTGGGTGTAGTCGATGCCGGTGTCGATGATGCCGATGCTCACGTCCTTGCCGGTGAGCCCGAGGTCCTGCCAGACCTTCTCCGGGACGCCCAGGAACGGCACGGACGTCTCGTTGCCGCGCTCGACGGTGGGCACGGGCAGCACGGCCTCGACTCCCGGAAGCTCGGCGACCTTCTCGAGCGACGCCCTCGACACGCGGACCTTGACGCCGTTGAAGGCGTCCTGGGTCGTCGCCACCACCTGTCCGTGGAGTGCCTCGACCGCTCGTCGTACCGGCTCCTGCTCGCTACGGAGCTGGCCGCGCAGCTGTGCCCTTGTCGTCGGGGACAGTGTCCGGCCCTCCTGGGCCGCTTCCGCCTGGGACTGGGCCACCGGCTCGCCCGACATCTGCAGCATGACCGTGACCAGCGTGTCATTGTCGACGGCGGCCGGCCGGAAGGTGCTCGGCTCGCCGTCGCGCGACTCCAGCGACAGCTTCTGCCACGTGGCCGTCTCGGACACGGCGACAGGCGCCGTAGCGCCGACTGCCGTTGAGGGAGCTGCCATCGCCCCGAGAACCACAGACGCCGTCACGGCGCCCAGCAGCACGATCCCTCTGCGTTTCACGTGCTCTCCACTTCTCCTTGCCATGACCCCCGTCATGACTGGCGAAAAGGAGACCACGTTCCGGCCGATATGCCTACCTTGGGGTGTCCTGGGCCCCTAATCAGGCGTTGCGCACCGTGGCGGCCCGCTGCAGGCCGAGGATCTCGATCGCCCGCTCACGCATCTCCACCTTGCGCACCTTCCCCGTGACCGTCATCGGGAAGTCCTCGACGCAGTGCACGTAGCGGGGCACCTTGTAGTGGGCGAGCCTGCCCTCGCAGAACGCCTTGACCGCTTCGGGCGTCAGCGGGTCTGCTCCCGTTCTCAGCACCACCCACGCCATCAGCTCCTCGCCGTACTTCTCGTCGGGAACGCCGATGACCTGCACGTCCGCGACGTCGGGATGGCCGTACAGGAACTCCTCGACCTCCCGCGGGTAGATGTTCTCCCCGCCCCGGATGACCATGTCCTTGATCCGGCCCGAGATGTTGACGTACCCGTCGTCGTCCATCACCGCGAGGTCGCCCGTGTGCATCCAGCCGGCGGAGTCGATCGCCTTGGCCGTGCTCTCGGCGTCCCCCCAGTAGCCGAGCATGACCGAGTAGCCGCGGGTACAGAGCTCCCCCGGCGTCCCCCTCGGGACGACGAGGCCGGTCGACGGGTCGACGATCTTGGACTCCAGGTGCGGCATCGTCCGGCCGACGGTCTCCGTGCGACGGACGAGGTCGTCGTCCGAACGGGTCATCGTCGACACGGGCGACGTCTCCGTCATCCCGTAGCAGATCGCGACCTCGGACATGTTCAGCCGGTCGACCACCTTCTTCATCACCTCGACGGGGCAGGGCGAGCCGGCCATGATTCCCGTTCGCAGCGAGGACACGTCGTACGACTCGAAGTCCTCGAGCCCGAGCTCGGCGATGAACATCGTCGGCACGCCGTACGGCGACGTGCACCTCTCGTCGGAGACCGCGCGCAGCGTCGCGGCCGGCTCGAACGACGGCGCCGGGATCACCATGCAGGCGCCGTGCGAGGTCGCCGCGAGGTTGCCCATCACCATGCCGAAGCAGTGGTAGAAGGGCACCGGCAGGCAGATGCGGTCCGTCTCCGTGTACGAGACCAGCTCTCCGACGAAGAAGCCGTTGTTCAGGATGTTGTGGTGCGACAGCGTGGCGCCCTTCGGGAACCCCGTCGTCCCCGAGGTGTACTGGATGTTGATCGGGTCGTCGAACGACAGCTGTCCCATGCGCTCGTCGAGCATGCGGTGGTCGGTGCGGCCGCCCCGCTCGACGAGCCCGCGCCAGGACTCGTCGTCGATGTACACGACCTCTTCAAGGTCCGGGCACTCCGGGAGCGCCTGCTCGACCATCCGCCTGTAGTCGCTCGTCCTGTGCCGGACGGCGCTGAACAGCAGCCGCATCCCCGACTGCCGGACGACGTACGTCAGCTCGTGGGTCCGGTAGGCGGGGTTGACGTTGACGAGGACCACCCCTATCTTCGCCGTGGCGTACTGCACGAGCACCCACTCGGCGCAGTTCGGTGTCCAGATCCCCACTCGGTCGCCCGCCTGCAGCCCTCTGTCCAGCAGGCCTAGGGCGAGCTCGTCGACCTCGACGTCCAGCTCCGAGTACGTCCACCGGCGCTGCGTCGCGCAGTCCACGAGGGCCTCGCGGTCGCCGAACCTCGCGACGGTGCGCTCGAAGTCCTCCCCGATCGTCCGCCCGAGCAGAGGCGTGTCGGAGGGTGCGCTGCTGTAGGACGCGGACGGCTTGCTCAGCATCGGGCTACCTCTCTGGCCGGCGAGGTTGGACCGCTCCATCCTGTCCCGTTCGCCGGATTCCGCGAAAGGTCGC
>JBKHWX010000247.1:0-21353 GCA_046566325.1 Actinomycetes bacterium
CGGCGCGGGCGATCGCGCCGGGCCACCAAGACTCCGACGATGCCGCTGTGAGACTCGTCCTGGGCATCGAGGTCGGGCCACTCCCGGTGTCCGTCGATCGTCAGGCCGGTGCTCCAGAAGGGGCTCACCCAGCACCCGACCACCTGAGGCTCGGCCTCGGTCGCCACCGCCTGCGCGGCCAACGCGCACACCAGTGGCGTCACCAAGGCCGGTCGTACGCCCAGGGCTCGTGCGATCTCCTTCGGCGACCACCCCGCTGCACGGAGCTCCCTCACCTGCTCGAGCAGCTCGCCGTCCGTCATGGTCTGCGTGGCCATGCTCCACCAGTAGCAGACCGTCGAACGGCTGCCGTGGACGTCGCTCGTGACACGCGGAGGCGGCGAAGAACCAGGAAGAAGTCATCGACCCCGCGACCTCGCGGCTGGTGGCGTCGTCCGGCGGGATCAGCTCGGCGACCTGCAGGGTCTCCCTGATCCGTTGCTCTAGGCCCGGCACGCCGTACTGCTCCTCTCCCGTCACTTCCCGCTGTAGACGGGGAAGACGGAGTAGTCGCCGTAGTCCTTCGCACGCAGGGCCCGAAGGGCAGCCATGTCCTCCTCCGCGATGACGAAGTCCACCTCGGCGTTGGACCGCATGTGCTCGGGGTTCGCCGTCTTCGGCAGCGACACGGTGCCCAGCTGCAGCGTGTACCGGATGCAGAGCTGCGGTACGGACACGCCGTACTTCTCGGCCATCGTGCGCACGTCGGCGTTCTCGAGGATGGCGCCGTGCGCGATCGGAGAGTAGGCCTCGACAAGGATCTGCTTGCCCTCGCAGTAGGCCAGCAGCTCGGACGGCGTGTTGCCCGCGTGCACGAGCAGCTGGTTCACGTGCGGGGCGACGGTCGAGCCCGACAGGATGTTCTCGAGGTCGGGCCGCTGGAAGTTGGAGACCCCGATCGACCGGATCCTGCCGGCCTTGTGCGCGTCCTCCAGCGCCCGCCAGGCTTCGCCGTTGCCCTCCGCGTAGTCGCCGCCGCGGAAGTCGTCCCACGGCTGCGGGCTGTGGATGAGCATGAGGTCGACGTGGTCCAGGCCGAGCTTCTCCAGCGATTCGTCGATCGCGGCGACCGCGCCGTCGTAGTCCTTGATCTCGGCGGCAAGCTTCGTCGAGACGAACAGGTCGTCCCGGGGCACGCCGGACGTGCGCACGCCCTCGCCGACGCCGCGCTCGTTGCCGTAGGCCTGGGCGGTGTCGATGTTGCGGTAGCCGATCTCGACGGCTGCGCGGACCGCGTCAGCCACCTTGTCGTCGTCGATGAACCAGGTGCCGAGCCCCAGCTTCGGGATCTCGACGCCGTTGGACAGCGTGTACGTCTCGTCCAGGATCGTCATGGACTTCTCGTCTCTCGTGGGTCAGGCCGGCTGGTCCCGCGACCCATCGGCCGGCAGTGAGTGCAGGGCCCGTCCGATCCGGTTGAACGCGAGGCGGTCCAGGCGGGCGTTCTGCACCAGCGCCGGCACGTATGGAGTCGAGCACGCGCTGGATGCCCGGCCGCACCGTGTTGCGGTTCGAGCCCTTCCTCCGCCGGGAGCGGCGCTGGGTGACCGTGACGAGGTCGAAGAGGTGCTGGCATTCGTCGTCGTCCAGGCGCAGAGCGCGCGCGACGGCCTCGAGGACCTCGCGGGAGGCGAGGCCGCGCCGGTGACCAGAGCGACCTGGCCGCCGTCGTCGTACGTCGAGTTCGTCACCAGAGGGTTTTCCCTTCTCTCTTCCCTGCCTCGTGCGGACCCGTCCCGGTTCGGCGGTGGCCCCCTCGCATCTTCGACCGTATGCGGAGCCCTCGGGTCGAACCAGGACCTGTTGGAACCCGGTTCGTCCGACCCCCTCGGGCATCCCTGCGGCGTCGTAGGGCGGGATCCAGGGCCCTTCGACCAGGCGGAGCGTCGGCCTCCTTGCCTGACGGCACGGCTCTAGTCCGTTCAGGGGCCGCTCGCCCCGAACGTTGTTGAACGTCCAACCTCCTGCGCGATCATCGGAAGCATCAAGCGAGGGGGGAGTCTTCGGTGAGTGCTCGTATCGGGTTGTGGCTTGTCGGGGTTCGGGGATCGGTCGGGACGACCACGACCGCCGGGCTCGCCGCCACTGCGTCGGGCCTGGCAGCCGTCACCGGCCTGGTGACGGAGCTGCCCGACCTGCAGGTCGGGCAGCTGCCCGCTCTGCCGGACATCGTCGTCGGCGGGCACGACATCTGCAGCACGCCGTTGCCCAAGCGCGCGGAGCAGCTCGTCGAGGCCCGCGTGCTGCCTGCCGGCGTCCCCGCTGCCGTGGCCGGCGAGCTCGCCGCCGCCGACGCCCGCGTCCGCGCCGGCTACACCGCCGAGGACGGCGACCAGCGCGGCCAGGTGCACCGGCTCGCCGCCGACATCCGCGAGTTCGCGTCGCGGGAGCAGGTCGACCGTGTCGTCGTCCTGAACGTCTCCTCCACCGAGGCGCCCGTCGCGGCGCATCCCGCGCACGACAGCCTCGAGGCCCTCGAGCGCGCCTGGGACGCCGGAGAGTCGGCGCTGCCTCCCAGCTCCGCGTACGCAGCCGCCGCGTTCCTGGCGGGGGCGGCATTCGTCGACTTCACGCCGTCCACGGGTGCGGGCCTGCCCGCCCTGCGCGAGCTCGCCGTCCGCGAGGGTCTGCCCTGGGGCGGCAGCGACGGCAAGACCGGCGAGACGCTGCTGAAGTCGGTGCTGGCGCCGATGTTCGCGATGCGCGCGCTGCGCGTCCGGTCGTGGGCCGGCACCAACCTGCTCGGCGGCGGGGACGGCGCGACGCTCGCCGACCCGGCGGCGTGCGAGAGCAAGGCCGTCAGCAAGGCCCGGGGGCTGGAGGCGATGCTCGGCGAGCCCGTGGACGGGCCCGTCCACATCGACTACCTGGCCGACCTCGGCGACTGGAAGACCGCCTGGGACCACGTCTCCTTCGAGGGCTTCCTCGGCACCCGCATGACCCTGCAGTTCACCTGGCAGGGCTGCGACTCGGCCCTCGCCGCACCGCTCGTGATCGACCTCTGCCGGCTGATGGCCCTCGCCCTCGCGCGCGGTGAGGTCGGCCCCGTCCCCGCCCTCGGCTTCTTCTTCAAGGACCCGGTCGACAGCGACGAGCACCGCCTCGCGGAGCAGTGGACCGAGCTGCTCGCCTGGGCCCGGCGGTGACCGCCCTCCGCGACGTCGCCGAGCTCGTCCGGGCACCCGCCGCCCTCTCCGTGCCGGGGGACAGCCTCGCGGGCTCCGCGGCCTCGGGATGGCCGGCGGGACGGCGCGCCTGGGCACTGCCTCTCGCCTCGGCGTCCCTCTACTGGGCGGGGATGGCGCTCAACGACTACGCCGACCGCCACCTCGACGCGACCGAGCGTCCGGAGCGGCCGATCCCCTCCGGCCGGGTCAGCCCGAGGACGGCACTCGGCATCGCGACCGGTCTGACCCTCACCGGCACCGGCATCGCGGGGGCCGCAGGTGGACGGCGCAGCGCAGCCCTCGCGACGGCCCTCGCCGCGGCGGTGTGGGCCTACGACCTCTCGGCGAAGGCCGGACCCCTGGGCGCCGCGGCCATGGCCGCCACCCGTGGCCTCGACGTCCTGCTCGGCGCCTCGGCCGGGCCCTCCGCCTCCCTGCGGGCCGCCGTCGCGCCGGCCGCGCTCGTCACCGGCCACACGGCGGCGGTCACCGTCCTCAGCCGCGGCGAGGTGCACGGCGCGAAGCCGGGGACGGCGAGGCGCGCGCTCGCGGTCACCGCGCTGACCGCCGTCCTCGCGGCCCTGCCGAGCAGGGGAGCGGGCCGGCTCGCGACCGCCCTCACCGTCGGCTCGGCCGCCACGTACGCGCTGACCGTCGGCGCTGCCCAGGCCGCGGCGGCTCGCACCGGCGACGCGGCCGACGTCCGGGCCGCGACGGGAGCCGGCATCAAGAACCTCGTCTGGCTGCAGGCGGCCCTCGTCGCCGGCCGGGGGTCGCCGGCGGCGGCAGCGGCCCTTCTCGTGACCGGACCGGTCGCCCGGCTCGCCATGAAGGTGGTGTCGCCGACATGAGCCTGCGGTTCGGATACGGCCTCAACGGCTTCGCCGGGCACCGGGTCGAGGACGCGCTCGCCGTCGTCGCCGGGCTGGGCTACGACGGCGTGGCGCTCACGCTCGACCACCCGCACCTGGACCCCTTCGCCGACGACCTCCGCCACCGGACCGCACGCGTCGGCCGCCTGCTGCGCTCGCGCGGCCTCGACGTCGTCGTCGAGACCGGCGGCCGGTACGTGCTGGACCCGCGGCGCAAGCACGAGCCGACCCTGCTGTCGGAGCAGGGCCGGGAACGGCGCGTCGAGCTCCTCCGCCGCGCCATCCAGGTGGCGGCCGACCTCGAGGCGCCGGCCGTCTCCCTGTGGTCCGGCGCCGTTCCTGAGCAGACCTGCCTCGTCGACCTCTGGGACCGTCTGCTCACCGGCTTCGAGGACCTGCTGCCTCTCGCCGAGCGCGCCGGCGTCGTCCTCGCCGTGGAGCCCGAGCCCGGCATGTTCCTCGACCGTCTGGACGGCGTCCTCGAGCTCCGGCGCCGCCTCGGTGAGCCGGACGCGCTCGGCGTCACCCTCGACATCGGCCACCTGCGCTGCAACGAGACGGCGACCCCGGCCGCGTGCGTCCGTGCGGCGGGGAGCCTGGTAGCCAACGTCCAGATCGACGACATGCGACGTGGGGTGCACGAGCACCTGGAGCTCGGGACCGGGGAGGTCGAGTTCCCACCCGTCCTCGCCGCCCTCGAGGAGGTCGGCTACAGCGGCCTCGTCTCGGTCGAGCTGCCGCGACACTCGCACGCCGCCCCCGCGGTCGCCGCGTCGAGCATCCAGTTCCTGCGGGACGTCGTCTCGCGCCTCTCGTCTCTGTCCGTCCAGGCCCGGCGCGTCCCCGCCCCCCGAGTTCCCGTTCCCGCTCTTGGAGTTCTGTCATGACAAGTCCACGCGAATGGCTGGACGAAGCCGTCAGGAAGGTGGCCGCGGACCCCATCCGGATCCGCTCCCTGTTCCCTGTGGTGTCCCGGTACGTGGGCCGGGAACCGCTGAACGAGGACGACGAGCAGGGGCTCGTCGAGGGCTACGTGGACGACGCGGCTCGCGTGGAGCTGCTGCTGGCCCTGCCGCTCCCGGAGAAGGCGCTCGCCGAGGAGATCGGTGCTCTCTACTGGTACGGCGACGCCGCCGAACGGCGCGGCGTCCTTCGCGGCCTGCACCTGCTCGACGCGCCCCACCGCGAGGGCGGCATCGGCGCGTCGGCACTCCCGCTCGTGCTCGACGCCCTGCGCAGCAACGACACGCGACTCATCGCCGCGGCGGTGGGGCCGTACGGCAGCAAGTACCTGGACGACGACATGTGGCGCCAGGCCGTTCTCAAGTGCGTCTTCACCGGGGTGCCGCTCGCCGCCGTCCATCGCCTGCACGAGCGCGCGGACGGCGAGCTGGCCCGGATGCTGGTCGACTACGCGCGGGAGCGAGTGGCCGCCGGCCGGGACGTCCCCGCAGACGTGTGGCTCGTTCTCCGGTCCTTCCCCGAGCACGTCGAGAACAGCGACCTGCCGGCCGACGTGCGACCTCTGACCCCCTGCCAGGAGAAGTGATGCGCATCTTCGACCCGCACATCCACATGACGTCGCGGACCACGGACGACTACGAGGCGATGCACGCGGCCGGGGTGCGGGCCGTTGTCGAGCCGGCCTTCTGGCTCGGCCAGCCCCGCACGAACGTCGGGTCGTTCTGCGACTACTTCGACGCCCTCGTCGGGTGGGAGCCCTTCCGGGCGGCCCAGTTCGGCGTCCGCCATCACGCGACGATCGGCCTCAACCCGAAGGAGGCGAACGACCCGCGCTGCGTCGAGGTGCTCGACGTGCTGCCCCGCTACCTGGCGAAGGACGGGGTGGTCGCGGTCGGTGAGCTCGGCTACGACTCGATGACCGCGGAGGAGGAGAAGGCGTTCTGCCGGCAGCTCGAGCTGGCCGTCGAGTTCGAGCTGCCCGCGCTCGTCCACACCCCGCACCGGGACAAGGCGACGGGCACGCGACGGACGCTGGCCGTCGTCCGCGAGTCGGGCATCGACCCGTCTCGCGTCGCCGTCGACCACCTCAACGAGATGACGGTGAGCGACGTGGCGGAGTCCGGCTGCTGGATGGGCTTCTCGATCTACCCCGAGACGAAGATGGACGAGGTGCGGATGGTCCGCATCCTGCAGGAGTACGGGATGGACCGGATGCTCGTGAACTCCGCCGCCGACTGGGGGCGCAGCGACCCGCTGAAGACCAGGAAGACCGCCGAGGCGATGCTCGCCGCGGGATTCGACGCCGACGACGTGGACAAGGTGGTCTGGCGAAACCCCGTCGAGTTCTACGGGCAGAGCGGCCGCCTGATGCTGGACGACGGTCCGGCGGGAGAGAGCAGCGCTCTCTTCCAGGGCAACTCGGTGCTCCGAGGCTCGCGGGAGTGCTGACCAGGTGAGACTGCTGCACGGCGACGGGCAGGTCGTCCACCTGTCGTACTGCACGAACGTGCACCCCGCCGAGGACCTCGACGGCATCGTCGCCCAGCTCGACCGCTACGCGGTCCCCGTGCGTCACGAGCTCGGCGCGGGCCGCCTCGGCCTCGGTCTCTGGCTCGCCGCGCCGGTCGCGGCCGTGCTGGCGAGGAGCCCCCGCCGGATCCACCGGCTGCGCCACGCGCTGAGCAGCAGAGGCCTCGAGGTGGTCACCCTCAACGGCTTCCCGTACCAGGGCTTCCAGCAGCGCGTGGTCAAGCACGCCGTGTACCGCCCCGACTGGACGACGTCCGAGCGGCTCGCGTACACGGCCGACCTGGCCGTCGTCCTCGCCGAGCTGCTCCCGGACGACGCCGCGCGTGGCAGCATCTCGACGCTCCCGCTTGCGTGGCGCGAGCCGTGGGACGGCGCGGCCGAGTCGGCGGCGCTCCGGAACCTGGCGCGGCTCGGCGACGTCCTCGACGAGGTGCGGCAACGGACGGGCCGGGCCATCCGGGTGGGCCTGGAGCCCGAACCGGGCTGCGTGGTCGAGACCACCGAGCAGGCCGTGGACGTGCTCGCGCGCCTCGGCCACCCGGACGTCGGGCTGTGCCTCGACGCCTGCCATCTCGCCGTCGCGTTCGAGCAGCCGGACGACGCGGTGGCGCGGCTGCAGGAGGCGGGCGTGCCGGTCGTGAAGACACAGGCCTCCGCCGCGCTCGCGGTCGCCGACCCGAGCGACCCGGCGACGCGGACCGCGCTGCGAGGTTTCGCGGAGGAGCGCTTCCTGCACCAGGTGCGCGAGTGCCCCCTGCCCGGCGACCGAGCGCGGGGCACGGACGACCTCGACGAGGCTCTCGAGGGCGGCGGGCCGAGCGGGACGGCGCCCTGGCACGTGCACTTCCACGTGCCGCTGGGCTCCCAGCCGGGGGCGCCGGCGGGATCACCCGCCCGCGGGGGACTGGCGTCGACCCTTCCCCACCTCGAGGCCACCCTCGCCGGCCTGTTCGCCGGACCCGAGGCGCTGACCGACCACGTGGAGGCGGAGACCTACACGTGGGGCGTGCTGCCTCCCGAGGAACGGCCACGGGACGACGCCGCGCTCGCGGTGAGCATCGCGCGCGAGCTGGCGTGGCTGCGCGACACGCTCGTCGCCCAAGGACTCAAGGAGCTGGATTGACCACCGAGAAGCTGCTCGTCCTCGACGTCGTCGGCCTGACGCCGGGCGTGCTACGGCACATGCCGCGGCTTGCGGCGCTGGGGGAGAACGGGTTCCAGGCACAGCTGGGCACCGTGCTGCCGGCGGTGACCTGCTCGGCGCAGTCGACGTTCGTCACGGGTCGCATGCCGCGTGACCACGGGATCGTGGGGAACGGCTGGTACTTCCGGGACCTCGGCGAGGTCCACCTCTGGCGGCAGCACAACAAGCTCGTCGGAGGCGAGAAGGTCTGGGACGTGCTGCGTCGAGAGCGGCCCGGCGCCCGGACGGCCAACGTCTGCTGGTGGTACGCGATGGGTGCGACGACCGACAGCACCGTCACCCCACGCCCGATCTACCACGCCGACGGCCGGAAGTCCCCGGACTGCTACACCTACCCGGCGCAGCTGCACGACGAGCTCACCGCCGAGCTCGGCCCGTTCCCGCTGTTCCAGTACTGGGGACCGACCGCCTCGCTCGCGTCGTCCCGCTGGATCGTCGAGGCCACGAAGCGGATGCTGCCCCGGCACGACCTCACGCTGTCGTACGTCCCGCACCTCGACTACGACGACCAGCGGTTCGGGCCGGACGCCCCGCAGTCCGCGGCGGCTGCCCGCGAGCTGGATCGCCTGCTCGCGCCGCTGCTGGACGAGGCGGAGCAGCAGGGCGCGAAGGTCGTCGTCCTCAGCGAGTACGGGATCACGGCCGCGACGCAGCCGGTGGACGTGAACCGCGTGCTGCGGCGCGAGGGCCTGCTCAACGTGCACACGCAGGCGGGCATGGAGTACCTCGACCCCTGGACGTCGCGCGCGTTCGCCGTCGCCGACCACCAGGTCGCGCACGTGTACGTCGGCGACCCGGACGACGTCCCGCGTGTGCGAGCGTTGCTCTCGCAGGTGCCGGGCGTCGACCTCGTGCTCGACCGGCGTGAGCAGGCCGCCTACGGGCTCGACCACGAGCGCAGCGGAGAGCTCGTGCTCGTCGCGGACCGCACCGCCTGGTTCACCTACTACTACTGGCTCGACGACTCCCGGGCCCCGGACTTCGCGCGAGCCGTCGAGATCCACCGCAAGCCGGGCTACGACCCCGCGGAGCTGTTCCTCGACCCCGCCGACCGGAGCGCCAAGGCGCGGGCCGGTCTCGGCCTGCTGCGCAAGAAGCTGGGGCTGCGGTACGCGATGAACGTCGTCCCGCTGGACGGCTGGTGGGTCAAGGGGACGCACGGGCGCCTGCCCGACGACCCCTCCGACGGCCCGGTGCTGCTCTGCTCCGACCCGTCCCTCGCGCGCGGCTCGCTCGACGCCACGGACGTTGCGGGGCTGCTGCTCGAGCTGGCCGGCGTCCCGCAGCTGGCCTCCGCCTGACCTGTTTTTGGGCCGAGTGACTTGTCAGACCCTCGTGCGGTGTGGACCTACGGGGGTCTGACCCGCTTGTGGGCCGGGTGATTTGTCAGACCCTCGTGCGGTGTGGGCCTACGGGGGTCTGACGCCTCACCCAGACATGCCGCGACCGCCCTCGGGGAGGTGGGGCGAGGGCGGTCGCGGTTGTCGGGCGAGCTTCGGCTATGAGGGGTGGCTGGTCCTTGCGTCTCGCTCGGGAGCGACGTCCAGCACGCGGTCGAGAGACGCGAAGGACGACCGCACGCCGCTGTGGTCCAGCGCGCGCCGGTAAGCCGCCGCGGCGTCTGCCGCGTCCCCGTCCCTCAGCAGGCGGTCGCCCAGGGCTCGCCAGCAGTCCGCCGAGTCGCGGCGCGCCGGCAGGGAGAGCAGCAGGCTCGCCGCTTGGTGGTAGGTGGACAGCGACTCTTCCGTGTCGCCCGCGGCCCGAAGGGCGTCGCCGAGCACGATGAGGGCCTGGCAGGTCTCGATCCCCGGCTGCGGCGCGAGATGCTCCAGCGCCTCCCTCGCATACCGGACGGCGGCACCGCCGTCCCCGCGCAGCACCTCGGCCTGCGCCCGGGCGGTGCACCAGTACGCGAGGTCCAGGCCACTTCCCCAGCGTTCGAGGTCCGGGCGGGCGCGCTCGAGCTCGTCGATCGCCCGATGCACCAGAGGCTCGTCGAGCCGGAGCCACAGCCACGCGCAGGCCACCCGCAGGCGGCTGAGGTCGCGCGTGTCGTCACCCTCCGACAGGTGACCGAGCGCGCGGCTGCTGTACCGAGCCGCCTGCTCGACGTCACCTCTCGCGTCGGCGACGATCGCCGCGTTCCAGTAGATGCTGCCCTGCCCGGCGCGCGAGCCGACCCGCTCGGCCACCGGCAGCCAGCGCTCGGCGAAGGCCGCCGCGTGCGTCAGGTCCCCGCGGTCGTGGTAGGCGGCCATCAGTGTGGCCGCGAGTCGCAGGTGGTCCTCGGTGCCCACGAGCCCCCGGTCCTCCGCGATCCGCATGGCCTGCTCACCGATGTCGACGGCGCGGTGCAGGTCGCCGGCGTCCACCGAGTAGCCGCACATCATGATCCCGAGACTCGTGATGGGGATCCCGGTCTCACCGGTGACGGCCCGCTCGTAGAGGGGGGTCAGCTCGGCGATCGCCTCGTCCAGGTTGCCGAGCCGCTCGAGCGACCGCGCCACGCCGAGGCGCGCGTCGTCCCTGATCTCCTGCGGGACGGACTCGTCCTCGAGCAGCGCGCGGAACTGGGCCTGGGCGTCCCCCGCGCGCCCGTCGTTGAGCGACAGGGAGGCCAGGTTCAGGGCCAAGGTGGCGGCCTGTGTGCTCGCGGGCTCCCGGCCCTCGAGGATCATGGTCACGCTGCACCCGAGCCGTTCGGCGAGGATCGCGGCGACCTCGTGGGTGGGCCTGCGCCGTCCCGACTCGATCAGTGACACATAGCTAGGTGACAGGTTCTCACCGGCCAGCTGCGTCTGCGAGAGTCCCGCCTCCAGCCGGAGGCGGCGCAACCGCTGGCCGAGCTCTTCGTCCATACCCCTTCTATCCCTCCCTTAGAGCCGAACGGGTTCTCCATCGGCTCTCCCCTTCCCCCGTGTCCGCTTGCCGCAGGCCCGCCAGCTCGCGTTGCGGGCAGCACATCACCACGAGGTGCCGCCGTCTACTTCCTGCAGCAGGAGAGCGTCCCACCGTTGATCTTCGATCCGTGGCTGCCGGCCGTCGCGACGCCCCCGGCGAGGCTAAGCGCGACGAGCGCGAGTGTCGCGAGAGTGGTCGCGACCAAGCCCCAGCCGGTTGAGTTGTGCTTCACTCTTGACTCCTTGTGACAATTCCGGTCGACAGGTTGTCAAGGTACCTGACTCTCCCCAGTGTGGCGAAACAAGGGTCCTCGACCTGGGCTAATGCGCCTGTTGACTAGTGCGATCGGGTGATGTCGTGACAGGAAGTGCCCGCCGATAGTTCGGCGGGCACCCCTGCATGGTGCACTCCTCGGCCCATCCGCGTCCCGATCTTCCGTCGGCTGAGATGATCCGCACATGGCCTTGTCGCTCGACCCGGTGCGTACGGCCGTGCTCGCGCTCCACTGGCAGGTGAACGTCATCCGTCCCGAGGGGTTCTTCGGGCCGATGCTCGCGGAGCCGGTCGCCCGGTCCGGGGTGCTCGCGCGCGCCCGGGACTTCCACGCGCGGGCCAGGAGCGCCGGCGTCCCCCTGGTCTTCACCCGGTTCACCGTCCCGGACGGGGCGGCCGGCCTCGTGCGGAACACCGGCTTCATGCGCGCCGTCGCCGAGGCACAGCGGGCGTTCCGGCCCGACGCACCCGGAGCCGCCCTGCTGCCGGAAGCCGGCTTCGACGAGCGCGCCGACGAGGTCAGCGACAACCAGCGGCTCTCGGCCCTCGCAGGCACCGACCTGCCGCTCCGCCTGACGAAGAGGGGAGTGGACACGCTGCTGGTCACCGGTGTCGCCACCAACCTGACCGTCGAGCAGACGGCGCGGCAGGCGACCGACCTCGGGCTGCACGTGTACGTGGTCTCGGACTGCGTGGCCGCCGCCGACCTTGACGTCCACGCGGCCTCGCTCGCGAACCTCGCGCTCGTCACGGAGGGCTGCCGTGCGTCCCACGAGCTGCTGGCCGCCCTCCCGTCCTCCCGGCCATGAGCAATGCACCGGCGGTTCGCCACGCCCGCGCCGGCGACGTCCGGCAGATCCACGCGCTGGTCGAGCCGCTTGCCCACGCCCGTGTCCTGCTCGCGAAGGAGCGGGTGGTCTACTACGAGTCCCTGCAGGAGTTCCGCGTCGCCGAGGTCGACGGGACGGTGGTCGGCTGCGGTGCGCTGCACGTGATGTGGGAGGACCTCGCGGAGGTTCGCACCTTGGCCGTCTCGGACCGATACCGCGGGCACGGGATCGGGAACCTGCTGCTCGACCGGCTCGTGGACGACGCCCGCGAGCTCGGCGTGCGCCGCCTGTTCTGCCTGACCTTCGAGGTCGGCTTCTTCGCCCGCAACGGCTTCGAGGTCATCGAGGGGACACCCGTCGACCCGGACGTGTTCGCCGAGCTGCTCCGGTCCCACGACGACGGCGTCGCGGAGTTCCTCGACCTCGCCCGGGTGAAGCCCAACACCCTCGGGAACACGCGGATGCTCCGCACGCTCTGAGGACCGACACCTCCTGAGAGAAACAACACCGGGGCCGCAGTCCGGAAGGGGCCGCTAGTGCAGGCGGGTGACGCCCGCGCGGCGCAGCGCCTCCCTCTGGACGACGGCCAGCAGCACCACCTGCGCGACGATGGCCGCCGCCACGGCGCAGGACAGCAGAGCCGTGGGCAAGGGGCGCAGGGTCGCGGCGAGCACGACCGCGACACCGCCGCACAGCACCGGCAGCACGACGAGGAGCCCACGGAGCCAGCGCGCCGCCACGTGTGCGACAGCCGCTCCCTCGCCCGCCCTGCGTGTGTCGACGGCCCGCCGGAGCGCGAGCAGCAGCAACGAGCAGCGCGCGGCGACCACGAGAGTCGCCACCTGAGCGAGCCCGAGGACGACGACCTGGGGCACCCAGCTCGCGGCCCCACCCGCGGAGGCGAGGAGCCGGAAGAGCAGCGCGAGCACGGCGAGCGCCACCGAACCCGCCGCGAGGGCCGCCGTGGCCCGGCCCAGGGCGCGGTCGACGTCGGCGTCGGCGAGGACCAGGACGCCGCGCTCGGCGGCGAGCGGCCGGTTGGGCGTCGCGTCCTCGCTCATCGGGCGGACCGCACCGGAAGCCGGAACGTGCCGTCCTCGAGCCGCTCGACCAGCCCGTCGCTGACCAGCGAGGCGAGGCAGCGGTCCCACTGCTCGGCGTCCGACTCGACCTCTCCCAGCACGGCACGGTGGAGCGGCACCTCGGACGCCCGGAGCGCCGCCAGCAGGCGTCCTCGGACCTGCCGGTCGGTGCCGTGCCACGGCTGCGTCCGTCGTGGCGGGCCGTCGTGCACGGGTCTGCCCGCGTGGTTCCAGCGGCAGAGGGCCGCGACGGGGCAGTCCTGGCAGCGAGGGAGCCTGGCCGTGCAGACCAGGGCGCCGAGCTCCATCACCGCGACGCTCCACCGCGCGCTCTGCCCGCCTTCCCGGTCGTCCGGGGGGAGCAGCTCGGCGGCCAGGCGGGTCTCGGCGGCGGTCAGCACGGGGGCGGGCAGCGCCGCCCCGAGCACCGCACGGGCCTGGACGCGTCGGACGTTCGTGTCCACCACGGGATGCCTGCGGCCGAAGGCGAAGGCCGCGACCGCGGCGGCGGTATAGCTCCCGACCCCCGGTAGGGCGCGCAGGGCCTCGTGGTCGTCTGGCACGACCCCGTCGTGCCGGTCGACCAGGGCTTCGGCGGTCGCGTGCAGGCGCAGGGCGCGCCGCGGGTAGCTCAGCCGGCCCCAGGCGCGGACGGCGTCGGCGGGCGACGCGGCCGCCAGCGAGGCGGGCGTCGGCCACCGTGAGAGCCACTCTCGCCAGACCGGCAGCACTCGCCCAACCGGCGTCTGCTGCAGCATCACCTCGCTGACCAGGACGGCCCACGGCGTCACGTCCGGAGCGCGCCACGGCAGGTCCCGGGCGTTCTGCTCGTACCAGCGCAGGATGGGTCCGTGCAGGTCTGCCGGGTCGGGACGGTCCGGGGAGCTGGGGGCGTCGAGGAGGGCGGTCATGGCCGCTTCATCCTGTCATCACGCACGCGGCCCTGGACCTCAGCATCTGCGACTCGACGCAGCTCCCCCCGCGCCCCCCGCGTGGATCTGGGCTACCAGCCGCGTCCGGGGGCAGGGTTGCGCCCACCAGGAAGCCGCGATCGCCGGGTGGTCGGTGGACGTCCCTCCCGCCGTCCACCGACCGCTCCCCGGCCGGTCGGCCCGACCTTCGTCCGGTCACCTGCGGCGGCGCCAGCGGCCGGTGCTGGCACCGTCGATCGTGACCCCCGCGCGTCGGGCCGGTCGAAGGTAAGGAGGCTGCCGACGCTCGTCTGATACGTCGGTGCCGGATTCGTCTGCCCGGCATCACGAGATCAACGGGCATCGGCGGCGGCTCTCGGCGTGCCTGCCACCACCGGCGTGTCGCGGTGTCTAGGGTCTGGGGCGATGAACGCCCTGCTGAGCCCCGTGGGACCGAGGAGCGCCTCGGTCTACTGGCGGCGGCGTCTCGCCGTCCTGGCCGCCGTCGTGGTCCTGCTCCTGTTCCTCACCCTGGTCGTGCGCGTGCTGACGGGAGGCGGGGACGCTGCGACGGCCGCCTCGAGGGAGCAGCGGACCGCCGGGGCGGCCGGAGGCACCCAGGCTGCGCCCGAGCCGAGCGCGCCCGAGCAGCCTGCGACGGCGACCGCCACGGCGACCGCCTCGTCCGACCAGCCCGGTCCTTGTGACGCCGCTGCCGTCCAGCTGTCCGCAACGTCGGATGCGAGCAGGTACGAGACCGGTCGCCAGCCCAAGCTCGGCGTCCTGATCCGCAACGTCGGGACGGCGGCGTGCACGCTTGAGGCAGGGTCGAAGGCGGTCGAGCTCGTCGTCGTCTCCGGCACCGACCGGGTCTGGTCGAGCGACGACTGCCAGCGGGACCCGACGTCGAAGGTGCAGACGCTGGCGCCCGGGGCGGAGCTGGCGTCGACGGTGACGTGGTCCGTGCAGCGGTCGGCGGAGGGCTGCCCCGGCGGTCTTCCGGCGCTCGGCGCCGGCACCTACCAGCTGACGGGGAGGGTGGGCGACATGACGAGCCAGCCCCTGACGTTCAGCATGGGCTGAGGTCAGACGTACCGCTCCAGGATGCTCGACTCTGCGAGACGTGACAGGCCTTCTCGGACGGCGCGGGCGCGCTGGTCGCCGACACCCTCCACGGTCATCAGGTCCTCGATGCTCGCGGCGAGCAGCTTCTGGAGGCCGTCGAAGTGGTCGACCAGACGGTCGACGATCGCGCCGGGGAGCCGAGGGATCTTGCTCAGCAGACGGTAGCCGCGGGCGCTGACAGCGCCGTCCAGGGACTCGCTGCCGACCGTGAGGGCGAGAACACGGGCGACCTGGTTCAGGTCGACGAGCTCGCTCGAGTCGAGCGCGGCGAGGCCCTCCATCACGTCGGCCACGGACCGGTCGCGCTTCGCCGCTTCCAGGTAGTCGCGGATAACCAGCTCGCGGTCGGGGCCGATGCCGCCGATGAGCTCGTCGAGCTGTAGCGACAGCAGGCGGCCGTCGACGCCCAGCTCGACCACGTAGCCGGAGATCTCGTCCGAGATCCGACGCACCATCTCCAGGCGCTGGACGACGCTCGCGACGTCGCGGACCGTCACCAGGTCCTCGATCTCGAGTGCCGACAGGGTCCCGGCCACCTCGTCGAGACGCGCCTTGTAGCGCTCGAGGGTGGCGAGCGCCTGGTTGGCGCGCCCGAGGATGGACTCGGACTGCTCGAGCACGTGCCGCCGGTCGCCGACGTACAGCGCGACGATGTGCATGGACTGGCTTACCGAGATCACCGGGAAGCCGGTCTGCTTCGCGACCCGCTCGGCCGTGCGGTGCTGGGTGCCGGACTCGCTCGTCTCGATCGTGGAGTCCGGCACCAGCTGCACGGCGGCGCGCAGCAGCTTCGTGGCGCCGCTGTCGCAGATGATGGCGCCGTCCATCTTCGCCAGCTCCCGGAGGCGGGTGGACGAGAAGTCCACGTCGACGATGAAGCCGCCGGTGCACAGGGCCTCGACGGTCTTGTCCATGCCGAGGACGATGAGGGCTCCGGTTCGACCGCGGAGGATCCGCTCGAGCCCGTCCCGCAGCGCCGTCCCGGGTGCGACGGCCGCCAGCGTCTGGCGGAGCAGCGGGTCGTCGAGTCGTTCGCCGCCCACGCTTACTCTCCGTCCATCCTCGATTACAACCTGCCCTGTGGTAGTACCACCACCAGTCTAATGGCGCACAGGGGCCGCGAGCGCGGATCCGGTGCGGACGTGACGTGGCCCTCACGTGATCTGACCCTCATCGACTCACGTCTGACCTTCGTCTTCCACGGGCAGCAGGAGCCGGACTGCGTCGCGGACGCCCGTGACCTCGACGAGGCGCACACCGGAGGGAACCGGCCCGGCGTCCCCGGCCCCGGCCGGCACGACCGCGGTGGTGAAGCCGAGCCGCGCGGCCTCCTGCAGGCGTCGGGTGACGCCGGTGACGGTGCGCACCTCGCCGGAAAGGCTGACCTCTCCGAACGCGATCGTGCGTCCGGACAGGGGCTGGTCGAGGACGGTGCTCGCGAGGGCCAACGTGGCCGCAAGGTCGGCGGACGGCTCGCTGAGCCGGACCCCGCCAACCGTGGAGACGAAGACGTCGCTGCGCTGAAGGGGCAGGCCGACGCGGCTGCCGAGGACGGCGAGCACCATCGCCACGCGGCTGCCGTCGAGGCCGCTGGTCGCCCGCCGCGCCGACTGTCCCGAAGCCTCCGCGACGAGCGCCTGGACCTCGGCGACGAGGGGACGCCGTCCTTCGAGGGTGACCGTGACGCACGTGCCGGCGGCGACCGTGTCGCCGTGGGACAGGAAGAGGCCGCTGGGGTCCGGCAGGCCGGCGATGCCGCCGTCCGACAGCTCGAAGCACCCAACCTCGTCGGTGGGTCCGTAGCGGGTCTTCACGGCGCGGACCATCCACAGCCGGGAGTGCCGGTCGCCCTCGAACTGGCAGACGACGTCCACGAGGTGCTCGAGGACACGCGGTCCCGCGATCGAGCCGTCCTTCGTGACGTGACCGACGAGCAGGGTCGCCATGTGCCGCTCCTTCGCGACGCGGATCAGCGCAGCGGCCACCTCCCGCACCTGCGACACGTTCCCCGCCGCGCCGTCCACCTGTCCCGAGCTCACCGTCTGCACCGAGTCGACGACCAGCAGGTCCGGCCGGACGGCGTCCACCTGGCCGAGCAGCGTGGCGAGGTCGTTCTCGGCGGCGAGGTAGAGCCGGGGTCGCAACGCGCCGATCCGCTCCGCCCGGAGCCGGACCTGCGCGGCGGACTCCTCGCCTGTCACGTACAGAACGGTCCGCCCCCGGGTCGCCGACTGTGCCGCGACATCGAGCAGCAGGGTGGACTTGCCCACCCCAGGCTCGCCTGCGACCAGGACGACCGCGCCCGGGACCAGCCCGCCGCCCAGCACCCTGTCGAGCTCCTCGACCCCGGTGGCCTCGGCCGACGCCGCCTCGACGTCGACGTCGGAGATGGGGACCGCCGGCCGACGTACCGGCGCCGCGACCGTCGTCCGGAGGGCGGGAACGCCCACCTCCTCCACCGACCCCCAGGCCTGGCACTCGCCGCAGCGGCCGACCCACTTGGACGCCGTCCAGCCGCAGTCGGAGCAGCGGAAGGAGAGGCGGGGAGACTTGGCGGACGACTTGCTCGACATGGGCCGGACGCTACGGCCGGGCACCGACAGCGCAGCGGGCGCGAGCGCCAGACCTCCGTACGGGGTGAGCCTCGGGAGGCCTGACGCACGCGGGCCAGGACCGTCGGAAGAGCCGGGACCCTCAGAAGAGCTTGGTCATCGCGATGATCATGCCGCCGATGACCACCGCGACCGCCGGGACCAGGCCGAACGACCAGGCGAGGGGCGCGTTGTGCCACTTGTGCAGGATCGACCCGACAACGGCCATCACGATCGCGCCGACGACCGTGGCGAGGAAGGCAAGCAGCACCTTGCTGCCGGGGGCGCCGACCTCGGTGGGCGGGACGATCAGTGCGGGCACGAACACCGCGATGAACATGCCCACCACCCAGATCCCGATCATGGCCAGCGTCGGCCAGCCCGGGTGGGGCCACTTCACCGGGGCAACCGCGCGGTCGCCCGGGCCCGGTGTCGGCTCGTGACTGGTCGGTTCTCCCCAGCTCGTCATCGGCATGACCCCACTGTGCCCCGCCGGACAGCGGTTTGCCAGGGATGTGCCTCGTGTCGGCCCTCAGAACCGCCGGTGGAAGAGGTTGACGGCGTAGTCGACGCTCGTCCCCGGGTGCTCGGAGAGGATCCGGTCGGCCAGGTCCGCCGCGAACTCGATCCTCACGACGGCCTCGAACGACTCGCGGTCCGGCAGCTGCCAGCGGATGTCCAGCCGCTCGCGCTTCCATCGGCGCCGTGCCCAGAAGCGCTCCACCGCTTCGGCATCCCATGCAGGATGGGCGCGCCGGAACCACGAGCCGAACGTCGACCGCGTCGGGTCGTTGTCGATGACGAACGCCACGCCGCCCCTCGCCATCACGCGGTCCAGCTCGGCGAGTCCCGGCTCGCATCCCGGGCCGAAGAAGTAGGCCCAGCGCGCGTGGGCGACGTCCACCGAGCCGTCGGGCACCGGCAGCGCCTCCGCGGAGCCGTGCAGGACGCGGACGCGCCCGCGGTCGAGGCCGAGCCGCGCCACACGGTCACGGGCGGCAGCCACGAGCGGACGGTGCGGCTCGACACCGGTGATGCGCCACGCCCCGCCGGCGGCGAACCGGGGGAGGTGGAAGCCGGTGCCGCAGCCGACGTCGAGCACGTTCGCGCCGTCCCACGGCTTCAGCGCCCGCATCGCGGTCTCGATCACCCCCTCCGGGTCGACTCCCGCGTTCTCGACCTCGTAGATCTCCGGGTGGTTCCAGATGTTCGGGCTGGGGACGACGCCAGGCGGTAGGTCTGCTGCCTCACCGCGCTGCTGCTCGGCCGCCGACCGGGGCGCCTCAGCCGTCATCGGGCGACCGCGCCGCGGCGCCTCCGCGCGGCCGCCGTGGCCGGATGCACGAGGAGCGGCAGCAGCTTGCGCGCTCTGAGAGCTGCCTCGCAGTGCTGGGCGAGGACGGCGTAGGCGGCATCCCCGACGAGCTCGCGCAGCTCGGACTCCAGAGACAGGTACACGGGCTCACTTCCGACGTGGGCCGCCGGGTTCGACGAGCAGTACCAGTCGAGGTCGTGTCCCCCCGGACCCCAGCCGCGCCGGTCGTACTCGCCGATGGTCACCTCGAGGTAGCTCGTCCCGTCCGGCCGTTCGACGTCGCGGTACGTCCTCCGCAGCGGCAGCTGCCAGCACACGTCGGGCTTCGTCTGCACGGGGTCGATCCCCTCGGCCGCTGCGAGGTGGTGGAGTGCGCACCCGGCACCACCCTCGAAGCCGGGGTCGTTGAGGAAGATGCAGGCCCCGTCGACGATCCGAGTCTTCCGTGCGCCGTCCGGGTCTACGTCCACCCAGCCGCCGGCGCCGCGCCGTCCCGCAGCGTGCCGCTGCCAGGTCGAAGGTGTGAGGCGCTTCACCCACGCGCCCACGCGCTTCTCGTCGGCGGCGTCGCTGAAGTGGGCACCGAGGGTGCAGCACCCGTCGTCGGGACGGTCGGCGTAGATGCCCTGGCAGCCGCGCCCGAAGATGCACGTCCACGACGACGTGAGCCACGTGAGGTCGACCCGGAAGACCTGCTCGGGCGCGTCGACGTCCCCTTCGGGGTCGGGGAACTCGAGCCAGGCTCGTGGGACGTCGAGGGGCTGCTCCGGCACGTAGAGAGCCTACGGTCGGGCCTCGCCCGAGGAGCGAGGCCCGCGACGTCGGCACTGCCTGGACCGGCCCTGCGGGGCCACCACCTAGTCTGGCCGCGTGTCGGTGCCGTCGTCCCCGCGACCCGAGCGCGGGTCCGGGGGACCGGTGTCGGTGCCGGCCGCCAAGGTCGCGCTGTCGACGGCCTCCGTGTACCCCCTCAGCTGTGCGGAGGGGTTCGCGATCGCCCAGAGGCTCGGGTACGACGGCGTCGAGGTGATGGTCTGGACCGACCCGGTCAGCCAGGACGGCGCGGCGCTCGAGCGGCTCGCTCAGCACTACGAGACGCCGGTGCTGGCGATCCATGCGCCGACCCTGCTGCTGACGCAGCGGGTGTGGGGCCGCGAGCCCTGGCCGAAGGTGGAGAAGGCCGCCGAGCTGGCGGGCCGCCTCGGCGCCTCGACCGTGGTCGTGCACCCGCCGTTCCGGTGGCAGCGCGAGTACGCGGCGGGCTTCGTGGACGGCGTCGCGGACGTCGAGCGGCGCTATCGGGTCTGCGTTGCAGTGGAGAACATGTTCCCGTGGCGCGCGGGCAACCGGGAGGTGCTCGCCTACTCGCCCGGCTGGGACCCGACCGAGCAGGACTACCGGCACGTCACCCTGGACCTGTCCCACACCGCGACCGCCGACGTGGACGCCCTCGACATGGCGGGCCGTCTCGGCGACCGGCTGGCGCACCTGCACCTGGCCGACGGGACGCCGTCCGCGAGGGACGAGCACCTCGTCCCTGGGCGCGGCAGCCAGCCGTGCGAGGCGGTCCTCGGCCTGCTCGCCGAGCGCGACTGGTCGGGCACGGTGGTCGCCGAGATCAACACGCGCCGGGCGCGCTCGAACGAGGAGCGCGAGCTCGACCTCGCGGAGACGCTGGCTTTCGCGCGGCTGAGGCTGGCGGCGGCGAGGGAGGGAGGGTCGCCTGTCACCCCGAGACATTGGTGTGAGAGGTCCAGCGTCAGGAGAGGAGTCGGTGCCTCGTCCCGGTGGTGGGGGTCGAGCTTGAGCGAGAACGCCTTGAAGATTCCGAGTAGCCGGCGTAGTCGGCCCTCTGGATGGCGGCCAGTAGCCGTCCGCATGCTGGGAAACAAGGATGAAGTCAACGCGACGGATAGTTGCGTGCCCGGCGGGGCCTCGACCTTGGCTGCGATCCACCCACGGCTCGTGACTTGGCTGAGCATCTCTGAGGGCGGCTGTCGTAGGCCTTCGCGGTCCCTCGAGGAGCAACCTCTAGTGCTCGAGCTCGCCCAGGCCGTCGATCTCGGCGGAGATCCGCTTCTTGGTCGCGTCGGGGGCGAACGAGTGGTGGACGGCGGCGCGGGCGAGGTCGGCGAGCTCGGCCGTCGAGAGGCCGAAGACCGAGTGGGCGATGCCGTACTCGCGGTTCAGTGTCGTTGCGAACATGCCGGGGTCGTCGCTGTTGACCGTGACCGGGACCCCGGCGTCCCTCAGGACGGGGAAGGGGTGCTCGGTGATGTCGACGACCGCGCCGGTGCACAGGTTGGACGTCGGGCAGATCTCCAGCGGGATCTGGTTCTCCACGAGGTGCGCGACCAGCCGCTCGTCGTGGACGGCGTTGATGCCGTGCCCTATGCGGACGGCGCCGAGGTCGTCCAGCGCCGCCCAGACCGACTCGGGCCCGGTGGTCTCGCCCGCGTGGGGGACGCCGGGCAGGCCCGCGGCTCGGGTCAAGGCGAACGCCTCGGCGAACATCGAGCGCGGGAAGCCGACCTCCGGTCCGCCGAGCCC
>JBKHWX010000248.1:0-6634 GCA_046566325.1 Actinomycetes bacterium
CCGCTCGCTCATGCGACCACCATCGTTCCTGTCCCCTGGCTCGTGAACATCTCGAGGGCGAGCGCGTGGGGCAGCCGGCCGTCGATGACGCTCGCGCGGTTGACGCCTCCCCGCACCGCCCGCAGGCAGGCCTCCATCTTGGGGAGCATGCCTGCGTCGATCTGTGGCAGGACCTGCGCGAGCTCGGCGGTGCCGATCTGCTGCACCAGCGAGTCCCGGTCCGGCCAGTCGGCGTACAGCCCCTCCACGTCGGTGAGGACGACGAGCTTGACGGCATGCAGCGCGACCGCCAGCGCCGCAGCGGCAGTGTCCGCGTTGACGTTGAGCACCTGCCCGGTGGAGTCGGGGGCCACCGTCGAGACCACCGGGATCCGGCCGGCCTGCACGAGGTCGAGCACCGCCTCCGGCCGCACCTCCACGACGTCGCCGACGAGGCCGACGTCCACAGGGGCGCCGTCGACGAGAGGCTGGGTGCGCTGCGCGCGGAACAGGCCCGCGTCCTCGCCCGACAGGCCCACGGCGTGCGGGCCGTGCTCGTTGATGAGCCCGACGAGCTCCCGGCCGACCTGGCCGACGAGCACCATCCGGACGACGTCCACGGACTCGGGCGTCGTGACGCGCAGGCCCGCCCGGAACTCCGAGGAGATGCCGAGCCGGCCGAGCATCGCCGAGATCTGGGGACCTCCGCCGTGGACGACGACCGGACGGATGCCGGCGTAGCGGAGGAGCACCATGTCCTCCGCGAAGCCCCGCTTGAGGGCGTCGTCCACCATGGCGTTGCCGCCGTACTTGACCACGACGATCTGGCCGTGGAACTCCTTGAGCCACGGGAGGGCGTCGAGCAGGACCTTGGCCCGCTGCGCGTCCCCGCCCGGGTCGTCGGGGCGCATCGCCCTCGTGCTGCCCCACCGGCGGCCGGTCGTCGGCGCGTCCGTCTCGGCGTTCCGTCCGCTCATGTCGAGTAGGCACTGTTCTCGTGGACGTAGGCGGTCGTCAGGTCGTTGGTCCAGATCGTCGCCTCCTCGTCGCCGGCCTTGAGGTCGATGACCACCCGGACGTCCCGCCCGGAGAGGTCCACGCCGTCCCGCGGCTCGCCCACGCCCCCGTCGCGGCAGACCTGCACCCCGTTGAAGGCGACGTCGAGGACGGCGGGGTCGAACTCGGCCCCCGTCGTGCCGACCGCCGCGAGCACCCGGCCCCAGTTCGGGTCCTGCCCGAAGATCGCGGTCTTGAACAGGGCGCTCCGTGCCACGGCTCGGCCGACCTCGAGCGCGTCGGCCTCGGTCGCCGCGCCCCGGACCTCGATCGCGATGTCGTGCTCCGACCCCTCCGCGTCGGCGAGCAGCTGCCCGGCGAGGTCGGCGCAGACCTCGGTGAGGCGGGACGAGAAGGCCGCCGGGTCCGGACGCTCGCCGCTGGCGCCGCTGGCCAGCAGGACGACGGTGTCGTTCGTCGACATGCAGCCGTCGCTGTCGAGCCGGTCGAAGGTGCGGGACGTCGCCTCGCGCAGGGCCGCGTCGGCGGTGGCGCCGTCGATCTCGGCGTCGGTCGCGACCACGACGAGCATCGTCGCGAGCGCGGACGCCAGCATGCCGGCGCCCTTAGCCATGCCGCCGACGGTCCAGCCGCCGTCACCGGCGACCGCCGTCTTCGCCCGCGTGTCCGTCGTCATGATCGCCTCGGCGGCCGCGCTCCCGCCCGTCTCGCTGAGGCTGCCCGCCGCCGCCGCGACCCCTGCCGACAGCTTCGGCACGTCGAGCAGGTCTCCGATCAGACCCGTCGAGCAGACGAGGACGTCGCCCGCGCCCGTCTCCGCACCGGCCTCGGTCAGCAGCCGGGCGACGAGCTCGGCGGTGGCGTGCGTGGTCGAGAAGCCCTCGGGCCCGGTGTAGCAGTTGGCGCCGCCGGAGTTGAGGACGACGGCCCGGGCCCGGCCGTCGGACACCGCCTGCCGGCTCCACACCACCGGGTGGGCGGCGCAGCGGTTGCTCGTGAAGACGGCGCCGGCCACGTCGAGGGGTCCGTCGTTGACGACGAGAGCGACGTCCGCCTTGCCGCTCGCCTTGAGCCCGGCGGTGACACCGGCGGCACGGAAGCCCTTGGCGGCCGTCACGCTCACGGCGCGATCCCCACCGTCGGCAGGCCAGCGGTCTCGGGAAGGCCGAGGGCGAGGTTCAGGCACTGGACCGCGGCCCCGGCCGTGCCCTTCGTCAGGTTGTCGACGGCCGCGACCGCCACGACACGGCGGGACCGCTGGTCGTAGGCGACCTGGACGTGCACGGTGTTCGCGCCGAGGGTGTCCGCCGTCCGGGGCCAGCGTCCCTCCGGGAGGACGACGACGAACGGCTCGTCGGCGTAGGCCTTGACCCAGGTGTCGCGCACGGCGCCCGCGTCGGCGTCCTCGGCAAGCCGCGCGGTGGCGGTGGCGAGGATGCCGCGGGCCATGGGTGCGAGCGTCGGGGTGAAGGAGACGGTGACCTGCTCACCGGCGGCAGCGGAGAGGTTCTGCTCGATCTCCGGCGTGTGCCGGTGCACTCCCCCGACCCCGTAGGGCGACATGGAGCCCATCACCTCGCTGCCGAGCAGATGCGGCTTGAGGGACTTGCCCGCCCCGGAGGTGCCGGACGCGGCGACCATGACGACGTCGTCCGGCTCGAGCAGCCCGGCCGCGAACCCGGGTGCGAGTGCGAGGCTCACGGCCGTCGGGTAGCAGCCGGGGACGGCGACGCGGCGAGTCCCGCGCAGCGCGTCCCGCTGTCTGCCGCCGGACGACAGCGGCAGCTCGGGAAGGCCGTAAGGCCACTGCCCGGCGTGCTGTCCGCCGTAGAACTCCGCCCAGGCGGCCGCGTCCGTGAGACGGTGGTCAGCGGCGATGTCGACGACGAGGACGTCGTCCCCGAGCTGCTCCGCGATCTCGGCGGAGGCGCCGTGCGGCAGCGCGAGGACGACGGCGTCGTGTCCCGCGAGGACCTCGGGGGTCGTCGGCTCGAGGATCCGGTCAGCGAGTGGGACCAGGTGCGGCTGCAGGTCGCCGAGAGCGGAGCCGGCGCTGGTGTTGGCCGTGACGGCGCCCACATCGAGCTCGGGGTGGCCGAGCAGCAGGCGCAGCAGCTCGCCTCCTGCGTATCCGCTTGCTCCGGCTACGGCGACGGTCTTCATGGTGCATGACTATACACCGCTCTGAATGATTGCTCACCCCGTTTGATCAACGACGGGTGGGGTCAGGCTAGCGGGTCGTCGTCCCCGTAGGGCTGCAGAACGAGGCGACGGGCGTCGTCCTGCAGGCCGCGCTGCGCGACCTTCCGCAGCGTCGCCACGTCGTCGGAGCCGGCGCGGAGAAACCGGCCCGACCAGGCGTCGAGCTCGCCCCGAGCGATCGCCTGCACCAGCCCGACGACGTCGCCCGGGTCGTTCCACTCCGTGCGGTCGTCGTGCACGGGCATCGACCCGGTCATGTCGGTGCGGACGACGCCCGGCGCGAGCTCGAAGCTGAGCAGACGGTGCTCCCGTCCGGCGAGGGCGAGCCCGGACCCGAACCGGAGGAGCGCCGACTTGCTGGCGTGGTAGGCGGAGTAGATGTCGCTGTCGTAGAGGGCGCTGCCGGTGCTGAGGTCCACGACCCGTCCGCCACCGGCCTCCACCATCCCGGGCACCACCGTGCGGACGAGGTGGAAGGCGCCGCGCAGGTTCGTCTGGACGACGGCCCACCAGTCGAAGGGGTCCGCCTCCCAGGGCACCACCTCGGTGGACTCGATCCGGCCGGCGTTGTTCACCAGCAGGTCGACCTGGCCGATGGCCTCTCGGACCTCGGCCACCGCGTCCTGCACCGACCCGAGCTCGGTGACGTCCGCGGCGACCGGCACCGCGTGCACGCCCACGGCACGGACCTCCTCGGCCGCGTCGGCCAGCGCCTTCGCGTTGCGCGCGAGCAGGGCGACGTTCAGGCCCGCCTCCGCGAGCCCGACCGCGATGAAACGCCCGATGCCGCGGGAGGCGCCGCTGACGAGCGCCGTCCGTGCCGGCGGCGGCCCGGAGGTCTGGCTGGAGGACGTCGTCATGTGCGCTGCTCCGCTCCCACTCGTCGTGCCGCCTCCGCGACGGCGGCGTCCCGTACGGCGTTCGCGTCGGCGGCCGTGAGGGTGCGGTCCGGAGCCCTCAGCCGAAGCGCGAACGCGAGAGACTTGCGCCCCTGCCCGACCTGCTCGCCGGTGTAGACGTCGAACAGCCGCAGCGACTCGAGCAGCGCCCCCGCGCCGTCCCTGAGGGCCTGCTCCACCTCGGCCGCGGGGACGGCGGCGTCGACCACCAGCGCGACGTCCTCCTTCGCCACCGGGAAGGAAGAGATCGGCGTGGCGTCGACGTGGCGCCCGCTCGCCGCCGTAAGCACGTCCAGGTCCAGCTCGAACGCGCAGGTGCGGGGCGGCAGCTCGAGCGTCTGCAGCACCCGGGGATGCAGCTCGCCGGCGTGGCCGACCAGGGTCGCGTCCGGGAGCGACAGGCGCGCGCAGCGACCAGGGTGCCACGGAGCGTGCTCGTCGGCGGTGACCTGAACCGGGACGCCCAGGGCGTCGGCGACCAGCAGGGCGGCCGCGATCGCATCCGTGTGGTCGGCAGGGCGCCCGCCTCCCCACCAGCCCGCGGGCTCGGCCAGTCCGGTGAGGACGGCGGCCACCCGCTGGGGCTGGGCCGGTACCGACGCCTCCAGCGCGGCGAGCTCGTCGCCGCCCGGGCGCCGGGTGACCCCGACCGCGGGCACCGGCGGCAGGTCCGCGGCGGGCCGCGTGACCAGGCCCACCTCGAACAGCGCGAGGTCGGCGAAGCCGCGGCCGAGGTTTCGGCGCACCGTGTCGACCAGCGTCGACAGCACGCTCGTGCGCAGAAGCGGCTGCTCGTCCGAGAGCGGGTTCGACAGCCGGACCGCGCACCGGCGCGGGTCGTCGTCCGGCAGGCCGAGCTGGTCGTGCCGCTCGGGTGCGACGAAGGGGTAGCTGAGCACCGCGACGAAACCGGCGTCGGCGAGGGCGCGGCTGACCCGCCGGCGGACCTGCTGGGCGAAGGTCAGCCCGCGTCCCGGCGGCGCGACCGGCAGCACCGACGGGATGTGCTCGTACCCGTCGAGCCGGGCCACCTCCTCGACGAGGTCCGCTCCCTGCACGAGGTCCGGCCGCCAGGACGGCGGCGTGACCAGCAGGACGCCATTCCCCGTGTCGTCGCCTGACCTCTCTACCTGGCAGCCGATCTCGTGCAGCAGCTCGACGACCCGCGCCCGGGGGTAGGGGACCCCGACCAGACGCGTCGGCAGGTCCGCCTCGAGCGAGATGGTGCTCGGCGACGGATGCTCGTCGACGTCGGTTCCGTCCGGGTCCGCCGCGCCGACGCCGTGCTCGACGAGCAGCCGGACGGCGAGCTCCGCCGCGGCCGGCTGGAGCTCGGGGTCAACGGTCCGCTCGAACCGTTTGCTGGCCTCGCTGGGCAGCTTGTGCCGGCGGGCGGTCCGCGCGACGGTCACCGGGTCGAACCACGCGGCCTCGATCAGCACGTCGCGCGTGCTGGTGGACACCTCGGTCTCGCCGCCGCCCATCACGCCGGCCAGGCCGATGGGCCTCGCGCCGTCCGGCCCGTCGGTGATCAGCAGGTCCTCGGGGTCGAGGGTGTGGACGACGCCGTCCAGCGTCCGCAGCCGCTCCCTCGCCCTGGCCCGCCGGACGGTGATCGGCCCGTCCAGCCGCGCGAGGTCGTAGGCGTGCAGCGGCTGGCCGAGCGCGAGCAGAACGTAGTTGGTGACGTCGACGACCAGGGAGATGGACCGCATCCCGGCCTGCTGCAGCCGCCGGCGCATCCAGAACGGGGCCTGCGCACCGCCGTCCACGCCGCGGACGACCCGGGCGACGAACCGCTGGCAGCCGGGCACGCCGTTGATCGGCTGCCCGTCGGCGAGGACGACGGGCGGCCCGTCCGGGGTCGCATCGGGCACGTCGAGCGCGGCCGGGTCGCGGAAGACCTTCTCGACCGGGCGATGCGTCGCGTGCGCGTACTCGCGGCCGATCCCTCGGACGCTGAGGCAGTAGCCGCGGTCCGGGGTGACGTTCACCTCGACACCGGCGCTGCCGGGGCCGGTGAGACCGAGCAGCTGCGTGGCGTCGTCCCCCGGCTCTGCCTCGAGCGCCCAGTCGCCCAGCACGATGATGCCGGTGTGGTCGTCGCCGAGCCCGAGCTCGCGGGCGGAGCAGATCATCCCGTCGGAGACGTGGCCGTACGTCTTGCGCGCGGAGATGGCGAAGCCGCCGGGCAGCACGGAGCCGGGGAGGGCGACGACGACGAGGTCGTCGACCGCGAAGTTCGAGGCGCCGCAGACGATGCCGCGCGGTTCGCCGCCCTCCGCGAGGGACTTCCCGCCCACGTTGTGGTCGGCGCCGACGTCGACCTGGCACCAGCGGATCGTCTTGCCGTTCTTCTGCGGCTCGTCGTCGAACGTGAGCACGCGGCCGACGACGATCCGGCCGCTGACGTCGGCCCCCAGCAGGCCCTCCTCCTCGAGGCCCACGCGAACGAGGTCCGCGGCGACCTGCTCCGCCGTCGTCGATTCGGGCACGTCGACGTACTCGGCGAGCCAGGACAGCGGGACGCGCATCAG
>JBKHWX010000249.1:0-3170 GCA_046566325.1 Actinomycetes bacterium
AGTGTGCGTGCATGTCGATGAAGCCGGGGGACAGGACGAGGCCGTCGGCGTCCACGACACGCTCGGCCTGGTCGCCGCCCGACCCCGGTGACGTCCGGATCTCGGCGACCCTGCCGTCGTCCACGAGGACGTCGGCGCGGTACCTCGGCGCCTCCGAGCCGTCCACGACGGTCGCGGAGCGGACGAGCGTTCGCATGCGGGCCCCTCCGGGGTCGTCAAGAACGGTCAGCTGACGAGGACGGTCAGAAGAAGGTGCGGACGAGGTCGGTGACGACCGGGTCGTCGTCCCCGTCGTAGCCCTCGACCACCGGGATCAGACGCCACTTGTCGAACGCGGTGCAGGGGTGCGAGAGGCCGAGCCGCACGACCTGACCGACGCGGATCGCGCCGGCACTGCCGCGGGGCTCGATCGCGAGGAAGGCGTGCTGGTCGTTCACCGCGGTCACGCGCGCACCGGTCAGCGGCGTGGACGGCGCGCCCAGCTGGTCCGCGACCAGCTGCGGCTCGGGCAGGCCCTCGTCGAAGGGGACGTCGCGCTTGCCGCAGTCCAGCAGCACCAGGCCGGGCTCGGGCCGCGACACCACCCGCGCCCAGGCGTGCATCGCGGACCGGAAGGGCTTCCCGGCGCCTCGCGAGAACGGCGAGATGCCCCGGTAGAAGCCGTCGTCGTGGATCATGTACGCGCCGGAGCGCAGCAGCATGCGGGTGCCCTGGTGCGCGGTCCCGCCCAGCACGTCGACGACGTCGTCGAAGTACGCGCTCCCGCCGGCGGTCACGTAGACCTCGTCGCCGTCGTAGAGCCCTCGCTCTCCCAGCGTCTCGTGCAGCGCGCGCATCTGCTCCAGGTATCCCCGGACGGCGGCCAGGCCGGCCTCCGAGGCGTCGTGCGCGAGCGCCCCCTCGTAGCCGCTCACCCCCGCGAGCCGCAGGTTGGGACTGGCGGCGACGGCCGCCGCGACGGTGGTCGCCGTGTGTACGTCGCGGGCGCCGGTCCTGCCGCCGGCGGCGCCGAGCTCGACCAGCACGTCGAGGGGGCGCCGCGGGTGCAGCGGGCCGAGGACGGCGTCCATGACCGCGACGGTGTCGACCGAGTCGGCCCAGACGAGCACCTGCAGGTCGGGGTCGTCGTCCAGCGCCGTGCTCGTCCAGGCGAGGTAGCCGGGGTCGACGAGCGCGTTCGCGAGCAGGACCCGCCGGACCCCGAACTCGACGGCGACCTTCAGCTGGAACCCGGTCGCCACGGTGATCCCCCAGGACCCGGCTCGCAGCTGCCGGTCCCAGAGCTGGGGAGCCATCGTGGTCTTGCCGTGGGGCGCGAGGTCGACCCCTCGGGAGGCGCACCAATCCGCCATGACCCGCAGGTTGTGCTCCATCCCCGCGTCCGACAGGACGAGCAGCGGCGTGCTGAAGCCGGACAGGCGCGGCTGGCTCGCGAGCAGCTCCTCGACCGTGCGGTCCGCCGCACCGCTCGGAAGCGACTTGTCGAGCGCGCAGAGCCGCTCTCGGCGCAGGCGTGCGAGGGCGCCGGCGTCGAGGCTCTCGGGGAAAGGTCGTACGGCCACGGACGCCATCCTCTCGAAGGTCGGCTTCAACCCGCTTGGTCGCGCGCCTCCGCCGGCGGAAGCAGCGCGAGGACGAGCGCTCGTCCCCACCCTCAGTAGGGTGAACCAATGACGTACAGCCTCGTGCTCCTCCGCCACGGCGAGAGCGAGTGGAACGCGAAGAACCTGTTCACCGGCTGGGTCGACGTCCCCCTCTCGGAGAAGGGCCTCGCCGAGGCGCAGCGCAGCGGTGAGCTGATGAGGGCGGAGGGACTGCTGCCGGACGTCGTCCACACGTCGCTGCTGCGGCGCGCCATCTCGACCGCGAACATCGCCCTCGACGTCGCCGACCGGCACTGGATCGAGACGAAGCGGACCTGGCGCCTCAACGAGCGCCACTACGGCGCGCTGCAGGGCAAGGACAAGAAGCAGATCCGGGACAAGTACGGCGAGGAGCAGTTCATGCAGTGGCGGCGCTCCTACGACGTGCCGCCGCCGCCCATCGACCCCGACGACGAGTACTCGCAGGACGGCGACCCCCGCTACGCGGACCTCGGCGACGAGATGCCGCGTACCGAGTGCCTCAAGGACGTCGTCGCGAGGATGCTCCCGTACTGGGAGTCGGACATCGTGCCGGACCTGCGCGCTGGCCGGACCGTCCTGCTGGCCGTGCACGGAAACTCGCTGCGCGCTCTCGTCAAGCACCTCGACCAGATCTCCGACGACGAGATCACCGGGCTCAACATCCCGACCGGCATCCCGCTGCTGTACGAGCTGGACGACGACCTGCGGCCGGCCGTGCCGGGGCGCTACCTCGACCCCGAGGCGGCCGCCGAGGCCGTGAAGGCCGTGGCGAGCCAGGGGCGCTGAGCGCCGGCGCCTCCATGGGTTACCGGGGTTGAGCGGCGGCTCAAGCAACGGGGGCCGCCAGGTGAACTTCTCCTGACTGCTGAGGCAACGGAGCCCTTGTCCGGCCTGGACTGTCGGGGGTCGCGCCTACCCTGGAGCGCATGGACACCACCCTGGCAGCGGCCCTCGCAGCCGGGCTGGGTCTGCTCGTCGGCGTTGCGAGCATGCTCGCGTTCCACCTGAGCGAGAAGGAGCAGCGAGGCCGCCCGCCCGTGCCGGTCGAGCCCGAGCTGCCGCCCGGTGTGGCGGACGTGCTGGCGGTGCTCCGGTCGGCCGCGGTCGTGCTCGACACCGCCGGTGCTGTCGTGCACGCGACCCCCGCCGCGTTCGCGTTCGGCCTGGTCCGCGGCGGGGACGTCGTCCACGCGCCTCTGCTGACACTGGTCCGGCAGGTCCGGCAGGTCCGGCAGGTCCGGCAGGTCCGGCAGGTCCGGCAGGTGCGGCGCGACGGCGTGATCCGCAGGCGGAGCTCGAGCTGCCGAGGGGGCCTCTCGGGGAGGGCCTGCTGGTCGTCTCCGCGCGCGTGGCACCGCTGAGGCCCGCGCACGTGCTGCTGCTCGTGGAGGACCGGACCGAGGCGCGCCGCGTCGAGGAGGTGCGCCGGGGCTTCGTCGCGAACGTCAGCCACGAGCTGAAGACGCCGGTCGGGGCCCTCGCCCTGCTCAGCGAGACCATGCAGGACGCCGCGGACGACCCGGACGCCGTCCGGCGCTTCGCGCT
>JBKHWX010000250.1:0-4016 GCA_046566325.1 Actinomycetes bacterium
GACGCTCCCGCACCCCGCACACCGCGACGGCGTCGTCCACCGCGTCCCGCGGCACCTGCTCGACCAGCACCCCGACCGATACCTGATCCCGACTCGCCGGCAAACCCGCTTCCATGACCGGTGATCACAACAGCACCAGCAGCCACCGTCATGGCACCACGCCGCAAGCCCCGAAAACACCTTGATCAACGTAGGCTACGTGGCATTGGGCCTGGACCCGCAGCCGACCGCCGCCGAGACCTGCATGGTCACGCGGACGCCGGACGGGCAGTTCCTGCTCGGCCGCCCGCACGGCGACCGGCGACTCGTCCTCGGCGCCGGCGGCAGCGGGCACGCGTTCAAGCACGCGCCTGCTCTGGGCGAGGCGATGGCGCAGCTGGTCTGCGGGGAGACCTTGTTCACGGACCTGTCGTTCCTGGATCCCAACAGGTTCCTGTCGGCGGCAGCGTCATCACCGAGAGCGTCACCGCTCACGTCATGACAGCGCGTCGAGGGGGACGACGGTCACGACGTCTCTCACCGCGTCGCCGAACCGCGGGTCGAGCGTGACCAGAGCGTCCGCCTGAAGCTGGGTCAGCGCGACATACTCCGCGTCGAACGTGTCGGGCCAGCCGAGCTGCTCCGCGACCTTCCACGCGACGTTCTGCAGGACCCGGTCGCCGAGCAGGCGCAGCCTCAGCCCGCGTACGCGGTCGAGCTGCAGGTCGGCGTCCTTCTTCGTCATCTCGCCCCGCTGGACCGCCTGGTACTGCAGGGAGAGCAGCTGCGAACGCAGAAGCGTGGGGGCCAGCAGCTGGTGCTCGTTGGAGACGTCGACTTCGCCGCCAGCGAGGCTCAGCGCTACGTCGGGCCGGATCACGTACCTGCTCATGCGGCCATCGTCATCGCCGGCGCACCCGGCCGCGATACCGGACTCCACCGAAAAGCCGGGTCGGCTACACCGACGACCAGGCGGCGTCCCCATGCCACCAGCGCAGTACACGCAGTGCCCGCAGCGTGTTCCACCGGCTCGGGAACCCGTCGGGTCCCTCCATCTCCAGGTGCGTCGGGCCCTGGTGCGTGTTCTCCAGCAGCCACCTGCCGTCGTCCTCGCGCTTGTCGAGCACCAGCTCGACCGCCTCGGCGCAGCGCGGGTCCGGCTCGGCGCGGGTGGAGCGGAAGTAGTCGAGTGCCCTGAGGACGTCGTAGTACCAGCGGGTCGGGTAGGAGAACATCGTGAACCGGGGGTCGACGACCCTGCCGTTGGAGCGGCGCCGGAAGAGCCGCCGCTCGAGCAGGTACTCCTCACCGCGGCGGCGTGCGGAGTCCACCTCCGCGGTGGAGCCACCCGCCTGCTGCCATGCAAGCAGGCCCTCGAGCACGGTGAGGGTGGTGGAGAACGAGGACACCTCCGCCCCGAGCTCGGCCCAACAGTTCCAGCCGCCGTCCGGCAGCTGGTCGTCGAGCAGGCGCGTCACGATCCCGTCCACGTCCTGCGCGAAGTAGGCGCCGATCGAGAGGACCATGCCGTTGATGCACGGCTCGGTCTCGCCGGTGAAGAAGAGTGTTCCTGCGGCCTGCCATCTGCTGTTGTCGCGAACGAGCCCGACCCCGTGTCGGGCCTGGGGGCTGCCCGGAGGTAGGCCCAGGTGACAGAGGTCGAGCAGGACGTAGGTGGTGGCGGTCCACGCGTCGAAGAACGGTTTCGACTCGTCCACCCAGCCCGGGCGGTAGGTGCCGCCGTCCCACTGCCCGTCGTGGCCTTGCAGGGCCAAGAGCTGCGCTCCCCAGCCCTCGGTGGCGACCTTCGCGCGCTCCGCGGCAACCTCGTCCGCGCGACTGTCGTTGAGGTCCTGCAGCACCTGCCAGCGCAGCGACGGGTCGCCGTCCAGAAGCCAGTCGAGCACGCTCATGTCGGTGCAGGGTAGATGTGGAGGAGGCCGTCCTGGCTGTCACGGTAGGCACCCTCAACCTCGCGTCCGGGCGGGGGCGGCACGGCGTTCCCCTGGACCGGCGTGCGCTCGGTGCGGCGCTCGGTCCGCTGGCCGACCTGCCCGTCGACGTGCTGTGCCTGCAGGAGGTGGACGTCGGCCAGCCCCGCTCGCATCACCTCGACCAGGCACGGGTGGCAGCGCAGGCCATCGGCGCCACCTCGTGGCGGTTCGCGCCCACGCTCGCCGGCACGCCGAGCCCGTGGCGGACGTGGACCCGAGCGATCCCCCAGCTGCTGGGCGACGGGATCCAGGCCGGCGTTCCGCCCCTGTTCGGCAACGCGCTGCTGAGCCGGTCCGTCGTCCGCCGGTGGCACGTGCTCGGTCTGACGGGGAGCCGCGCCCGCCTTCCGGTTCGCGCGCCGGACCCGCGATACGGGAGCGAGAGCTGGTGGTGGATACCGGACGAGCCGCGTGTCGCGATCGCGGCCGAGCTGGACGGCGTCACGGTCGTCAGCGCGCACCTGTCGTTCTGGCCACCGGCCGCGCTCCGCCAGCTGCTTCGGCTGCAGAGCTGGCTGCGGTCCCTGCCGGCTCCGGTCGTGGTCGCCGGGGACCTCAACCTGCCGGGTGCCGTGCCGACCGCGGTCCTGCGTGGCCACCGACTGGTTCGGAGCCCCACGTACCCGGCCGCCGGGCCACGTGTGCAGCTCGACCACGTGATCGGGCTGGGTGGGTTGGGCGCGCTGTCGTCCGGCGTGAGGCGCCTGGACGTCGGCGACCACCTCGCCGCGTGGGCGCGGCTGGCGCTGTGACGCTCGTTCACACGTGCTCGCGATCGCCGACACCAATGCGTCCCACCGCTCGTCACGCCTCGGTCTCGGCTGCCCGGCGGGCTCGTGCGCGACGCTTCCCCGCGTGCATCGCCGCGACGCGGGCGACGGGGATCGTGTGCCCCTCCTCGACGAGTCCGGGGTCGACGCGCTGCGGTGGCGGCATCAGTGCTGTCCAGGGGTCGTCGTCCCCGAGCAGCCGTGGCACGGTCGCGATCGTGAAGTCGGCCGGGTTGACGTCGGCGAGCTGGTCCCACGCGACGGGGAACGACACGGGCACACGGGGTCGCACCCTCGGGCTGTACGCGGCGACCACAGTCGCGCCGCCCGCTCGCGTCGCGTCGAGAAAGACCTTGCCGCCGCGCTCCTCGACGACGAAGACGGTCGTCGCGAGGCTCGGGTCGAGCCGCTCGGCGCGGGCCGCGACAGCGCGAGTGGCCGCTGCGACGTCCGCGGCGGACTGCCCCGGCACCAGCGGGACGACGACGTGCAGGCCTTTCGCCCCGCTCGTCTTCGCCATGGCTGTCATCCCCGCGGCGGTGAGCGCCTGTCGCGCCAGCAGTGCCGCCTCGACCGCACGCGCGAAGGGAGCCTCCGCGGGTGGGTCGATGTCGACCACGAGGTGCGTCGGGGAGTCGAACTCGTGCCGGAGGAACAACGTCGGGTGGTACTCGACCGCGCGCTGGTTGGCGAACCACAGCAGCGTTTCCCGGTCGTCGCAGAGGGGGTAGCGAACGACCCGCTTCCCGTCCTGGGTCGGGACGTCGAGGGTGGCGATCGAGTCCGGCGCGTATGCCGGCAGGTTCTTCTGCATGAACGGCGCCTGGCCGCGAAGCACCCGCACGACGCTCAGGGGCCGCCCGGCCAGGACCGGCACGAACCGGTCGGCGAGGCCGTCGAGGTACTCGACGAGGTCTCGCTTGGTCGCCGCGGCGTCGGCGAACAGCGGCTGGTCGAGGTTGCTCAGCCTGACGCCAGACCGCTGTTCCTCAACGCCCATGACCACATCCTCGCGTGATGTTGGGCGCCGGGTCGATCGGTGTGGCTTCGACATCCGGGGGGCCAAAGCCTTGTCGGTCTGGCCTCACAGGATGGGCGGACGGGAGAGTGACCCGAGTAGAAGGGTGCGACCGCGTGCGCGTGGCGATGCCTGCGGCTCTTGGACGACGACGCGCGGCTCGAGGAGAGTCAGGTGCCGGTCCCGGGTGATCTAGTCCCCATTCGCCCCCTGGGCGGCCCGTTCCGGGCTGAAAATGGGGCGTGGTCGCCGGCA
>JBKHWX010000251.1:0-8041 GCA_046566325.1 Actinomycetes bacterium
AGGTGCTCGCCGACCTCGGGCTCGCCGCCGTCCAGGGAGTGCTGCTCGACCTCGGCGTGTCCTCCCTTCAGCTCGACGAGCCGGACCGCGGCTTCTCCTACGCCGCGGACGCCCCCCTCGACATGCGCATGGACCCGACGACCGGACCGACGGCCGCGGACGTCCTCAACGGCTACGACGCGGCCGAGCTCGCCCGAGTCCTCCGGGTGTACGGCGAGGAGCGGTACGCCCGCCGGATCGCCGAGGCCGTCGTCCGCGAACGAAGCCGCGAGCCGTTCACGCGAACCGCTCGCCTGGCCCAGCTCGTCCGCGACTGCATCCCCGCACCGGCGCGGCGCACGGGCGGCAACCCCGCCAAGCGGACGTTCCAGGCCCTGCGGATCGAGGTGAACGGGGAGCTCCAGGCGCTCGAGCGCGCGCTGCCCGCGGCGGTCGACGCGCTCGCGCTCGGCGGACGGATCGTCGTCCTCAGCTACCACTCCCTCGAGGACCGCCTGACGAAGCAGGTCCTGGGCGCCCGCGCGCGCAGCACCGCCCCACCCGGTCTGCCGGTGGAGCTGCCCGAGCACCGCCCGGAGCTGCGGCTGCTGACCCGCGGGGCCGAGCGGGCGAGCGACGCGGAGACCGAAGCAAACCCACGAGCCGCGAGCGTCCGCCTCCGGGCGGCCGAACGCGTGCGGACGCCGGAAGGACGCGCAGCATGAGCATTCCCGCGCAGGCTCGCTCGGCCGCGAGCAGGGCGGCGACACGCGGACTGGAACGGCTCAGCCCTCCCCGGCTTCGCGTCGTCACCCCGCAGCCGGCACGCCGCAGCCGCCTGCCGTTCGTCATCGGCTGCATCGCGCTGCTCGTGAGCAGCCTGATCGGGCTGCTCGTCCTCAACATCTCTCTCTCGCGGGGGGCGTACCAGGTGCACGACCTGCAGGTGAAGGCGGCACGCCTGCAGGAGCGGGAGCAGGCGCTGGCCGAGGAGCTCGCCTACCGGGCCGCGCCCGCGCAGCTGTCCGCGCAGGCACGCGCGCTCGGCATGGTCCCGGGCGGTGCGCCCGCGTTCCTCAGGCTGTCGGACGGCGCGCTGCTCGGCAGCCCGCAGCCCGCACCGCAGTCGTCCGCTCCGACGGCCATCGTCGGCCTGCCGCCGGTTTCCTCGGACTCGTCGACCGAGGGGCCGCAGGCCGTGGACGGCGAGAACGCGCCTGCCGCTCCCCGTACGTCCGAGCCGGTGGTCCCTCCCGCGAGCCAGACGACCGGGGACGGCGGCGAGCCGGCCCCTTCGTCTCAGCGCGGCACACCAGAAGTTTCGTCTCGACGCGGCACGCCGGAGGTTTCGTCTCGGGACGGCAGGCCGGCGGTTCCGTCTCAGGGCGGCAAGCCGACGGTTCCGTCTCAGGGCGGCAAGCCGCCCGCGCCTCCCACAGGTGACGGCGCCGCCCCCGTACCGTGAGCCCGGTGAGCACGAGACAGGGATCCGCCCGTCCCGGCGCCCGCCTCGGGCCACATCTCTCGCGGGGCCTTCGCGGCCCGCTCGACGGCAAGTCCGGCGGTCGGGGCCTTCGCCTCGTCAACCCCGACCGGCGGCTGCGCTCGGCCGTCGTGGTCGTCCTGCTCGTGTTCTGCCTCTTTCTCGGTCGCCTCGTGCAGCTGCAGGGCCTCGACGCGTCCGCGCTCGCCGCCGACGCGCTGGGTCAGCGCCTGCGCACCGTCACGCTGCCCGCTCAGCGGGGCGACATCACCGACGCGGACGGCGTGGTGCTCGCCACCTCGGTGGAGCGCCGGACGGTGACCGTCGACCAGACGCTCGTCCCCGAGTACACGAAGCGCGAGTCGACGAACGGGTCGGGCGACACCCGGCGGAGGGTCGGGGTGGACGGCGCCGCGGCGGACCTGGCGCCTCTGCTGGGGATGAGCGTCGCCGACGTCCGGACCGCTCTGGGCGGCGGCGTCTCGACCGACCAGCTCCGGTGCTACGCGGTCGTGGCACGGGACGTGACCCCCGACACGTGGCGCAAGGTCGACGAGCTCGGGATCCCCGGGATCTTCAGCGAGGAGACCAGCAAGCGCATCTACCCGGCGGGCTCCGTCGCGGGCAACGTGCTGGGGTTCATGGGCGCGGACGGGAATGCGCTGGCCGGCCTCGAGATGACGAGGAACAGCCAGCTGTCCGGCAAGAACGGCATGCGCCGCTACGAGCGGGGCCGTGACGGGCAGATGATCCCGACCGGCGAGCGGGCCGAGGTCGAACCGGTCCCCGGCTCGGACGTCGTCCTCACCATCGACCGGGACCTGCAGTGGTACGCCCAGCAGGCGATCGGCGAGGCGGTCGCCGCGGCTCAGGCGGAGTGGGGCACGGTGACCGTCGTCGACCCCAAGACAGGGCAGATCCTCGCCCTGGCGGAGTCGCCCACCGTCGACCCGAACGACCCGGGCGCCGTGCCTGCCGAGGACCGGGGCAACCGCGCCCTGTCCACCGTGATAGAGCCTGGCTCGACGGCGAAGGTCATCACGGCCGCTGCCGCCCTCGAGGAGCACCTCGTGTCGCCGACGTCACGGTTCCAGGTCCCCGACCGCTACACGACCAGCAACGGCCAGACGTTCAAGGACTCCCACAACCACGAGCTCCAGAACCTGACGTTCGCGGGGATCCTCGCCGAGTCCTCGAACACGGGCACCGTGATGGTCGGAGAGAAGCTGACCAAGCAGCAGCGCTACGACTACATGCGCAAGTTCGGGCTCGGCCAGGCGACCGGTCTGGGCTTCCCGGGCGAGACGCGTGGCATCCTCGCGCCGCCCGACAAGTGGGACGGCCGGCAGCAGTACACAGTGCTGTTCGGGCAGGGCGTGTCGCTCAACGCGCTCCAGTCGGCGCAGGTCTTCGCGACGATCGCGAACGACGGCGTGGCCGTCAGCCCCCAGCTCGTGGCGGGCACCCGGTCGCCGGACGGGCACTTCAGCGCGGCGGCGGCACCGACCACCAGGAGGGTGGTGAGCACGCAGACCGCGCGTCAGGTCCGCACGATGCTCGAGGGGGCCGTCCAGGAGGGCACCGGCGGGAAGGCCCAGGTGCCGGGATACCGCGTCGCGGGCAAGACAGGGACGGCGCAGGCGCCCGGCAAGGGCGGGTACTCCGGCTACACCGGGTCCTTCATCGGCATGGCGCCGGCCGAGGACCCGAGGCTCGTGGTCTCCGTGACGATCCAGCGCCCGACGAACGGGTACTACGGCGGCACCGTCGCGGCCCCCGTGTTCGAGAAGGTGATGGCGTACGCCCTGCAGTCCCAGAAGATCCCGCCCTCCGGCGAGCCGGCGTCCCTGTACCCGCTCTCGTACGGGTGAACGGGACCGTGAGCCGACCCTGTGACCCCGCCTGCGCGCCCAGCGGCGACCCGACCGGCGGGACTGCCGACCCGACCCGCGAAGAACCCGACCCCGTGACCGCGACGTGACAGACCTGACCTCCCTCCGCCCCGCCCGCGTGCCCGGACGCACCCTCGCGGAGCTGTGCGACCGCCTCTCCGTGCCCGTCCCGCCCGGCGCCGACCCGGGCGTCCGGCTGACCGGGGCGACGCTCGACTCGCGTGCCGTGCGGCCGGGAGACCTGTACGCGGGGCTTCGAGGGCAGCGGGCCCACGGCGCCGACTTCGGCGCCCAGGCCGCCGCGTCCGGAGCCGCCGTCGTGCTGACGGACGACGAGGGCGCGGCCCGGGCAGCGGCGTCCGGGCTGCCGCTGGTCGTAGTCCAGGATCCTCGCGGCCGGCTCGGCTCCCTCGCGGCCTGGCTGTACGGCGACCCCGGGGAGCACCTCCTGCTGCTCGGCGTGACCGGGACCAACGGCAAGACGACGACGACCTACCTGCTCGACGCGGCGCTGAGGGCCGCGGAGCACACCACGGGGCTGATCGGCACCGTGGAGACCCGGGTGGGGGACCGCCGGGTGGCGAGCGTGCGGACGACGCCGGAGGCTCCGGACCTGCACGCCCTGCTCGCGCTGATGCGGGAGGAAGGGGTGACGGCCTGTGCGATGGAGGTCTCGTCCCACGCCCTCGCCCTGCACCGCGTCGACGGTGTCGTCTTCGACGTCGCCGGGTTCACGAACCTGTCCCAGGACCACCTCGACTTCCACGGGACCATGGAGGACTACTTCGCGGCCAAGGCCCAGCTGTTCACCCCGGCCCACTCGCGCCGAGGCGTGGTCTGCGTGGACGACGAGTGGGGCCGCCGGCTGGCCGGGCAGGCGGAGGTCCCGGTTCTGACGCTCGGGGCAGCCGAAGGCACGTCGGCCGACGCGGACTGGCGCATCCTCGACCCCGTCGTCGAGTCCGACGGCCGTACCTCCTTCACCCTCCGCTTAGCCTCGGGGCCGGCGTTGCGCGCAACCAGCCCGCTGCCGGGGGACTTCAACGTCGTGAACACGGCTCTGGCGCTGGTGATGCTCGTCGAGGCCGGGGTCGACCAGGAGTCGGCCGCCCGTGGCCTCGCGGCGAGCGCGGCAGTGCCCGGCCGGATGGAGCGGGTCGTGGTGGGACCCAGCCGTCCCGAGGCCGGCGACGCCGCCTTGCCGCTCGGCGTTGTCGACTACGCGCACACCCCGCGGGCGGTGGAGGCCGCTCTGGCCGCCCTGCGCCCCGCCACCAAGGGGCGCCTGGTCGTCGTCCTGGGTGCGGGTGGCGACCGCGACGCCGGCAAGCGCGAGGCGATGGGCGAGACCGCCGCCCGGCTTGCGGACGTGGTCGTCGTGACCGACGACAACCCCCGGTCGGAGCGTCCGGAGGCGATCCGCGCGGCCCTGCTCGCGGGAGCCCGGAGGGCCGCCCGGCTGTCGGGCGCGCAGGTGGTCGAGGTGGCCGACCGAGGAGAGGCGGTGCGCGAGGCCGTGCGCACCGCCGGCGGACCGGGCGGCACCGTGCTCGTGGCGGGGAAGGGGCACGAGCAGGGCCAGGAGGTCGCGGGGCGCGTGCACCCGTTCGACGACCGCGAGGTGCTGCGCGAGGCGCTCGCGCGGCTGCTGGGGTGAGAGTGCCGTGATCCCGATGACGCTGGCCGAGGTCGCGAGCGCGACCCGCGGCACCGTGCGCCACGCCGACCCCGAGGCTCTCGTCACCGCCGACCCGGTGATCGACTCGCGGCAGGTGAGTCCCGGCAGCCTGTTCGTGGCGGTTCCCGGCGAGCACGTCGACGGGCACGACTTCGCCCCGGCGGCGGTCGCGGCGGGAGCGACGGCGGTGCTCTCCGAGCACGAGCTCGACGAGCCGTGCGTCGTCGTCGGCTCCTCGGTGCAGGCGCTCGGCGCGCTGGCGGCCGCCGCGCTGCACCGGATGCCGGAGACGGTCGTCGTCGGGGTGACCGGCTCGTCGGGCAAGACGAGCACCAAGGACCTGATGGCCGCCGTCCTCGGCGCCCCCGGCCCCACCGTGGCGGCGACCGGCTCGTTCAACAACGAGCTCGGCGTGCCGCTGACCGTGCTCCGCGCGGACGGCGACACGCGCTTCCTCGTGCTGGAGATGGGGGCGCGCGGCATCGGCCACATCGCCCAGCTGTGCGCGGTCGCCCAGCCCCGCATCGGCGTCGTCCTCAACGTAGGAAGCGCCCACGCGGGGGAGTTCGGCGGGCTCGACGCGGTCGAGCAGGCCAAGGGCGAGCTGGTCGAGGCGCTACCGGACGCATCCGAGGGCGGCGCCGCGGTGCTCAACGCCGACGACGAGCGGGTGCGCCGGATGGCCTCGCGGACCACCGCCTCAGTGGTGACGTTCGGCGCCCGGCCGGAGGCCGCCGTCCGAGCGGACGACGTCAGCCTGGACGAGCTGGGCCGGCCGCGTTTCACGCTGGTGACCGACCTCCGTGGCAGGTCGGTCCGGCTTGCCGTCTCGCTCCGGCTCGTCGGCGAGCACCACGTCTCCAACGCGCTCGCCGCGGCCGCTGCGGCGCTGGCGGCCGGGGTGGCCGCCGAGCAGGTCGCCAGTAGTCTGAGCGCCGCCTCGGCCGCGAGCCGGTGGCGGATGGAGGTCGTCGAGCGCCGTGACGGGGTCACCGTGGTGAACGACGCCTACAACGCCAACCCCGACTCGATGCGCGCGGCCCTCAAGGCCCTCGTCGCCCTCGGCCGGCCCAGCACGACCCACCCGTCGGGACGGCGGACCTGGGCGGTCCTGGGCGAGATGCTCGAGCTGGGGGAGGGCTCCGTCCGCGAGCACGATGCTCTCGGCCGGCTCGCCGTCCGGCTCAACGTCTCGCGCCTGGTCGCGGTCGGTCCCGGCGCCCGCCCGGTGCACACGGGCGCCGTCCAGGAGGGCTCGTGGGGCGAGGAGTCCCTGTGGGTGCCGGACGCGGACGCCGCCTTCGAGCGCCTGCAGTCCGAGCTGCAGGCGGGCGACGTCGTCCTCGTGAAGTCGTCCAACGGGATCGGGCTGCGCTTCCTCGGTGACCGGCTGGCCGCGGAGGTGCCTTCTCCGTGAAGGCCGTCCTCATCGCGGCGGGGGTGTCGCTGCTGCTCTCGCTGCTCGGGACACCTCTGTTCATCCGGTTCCTGGTCCGTCGCAGCTACGGCCAGTTCATCCGGGACGACGGCCCCACCTCGCACCACACGAAGCGCGGCACGCCGACGATGGGCGGCGCGGTCATCATCGGCTCGACGCTGGTCGCCTACGTGGCCGCTCACGTCCTGACGCTGACCATGCCCACGATGTCCGCGGTCCTCGTCCTCGGGCTGATGACCGGGCTCGGCGTCGTGGGCTTCCTCGACGACTTCATCAAGATCTCCAAGCAGCGCAGCCTCGGCCTGCGGACCGTGCCCAAGCTGGTCGGGCAGTCCGTCGTGGCGATCGTGTTCGCGGTGATGGCGCTGCAGTTCCCGAACGCTCGGTTCCGCACGCCCGCCTCCACCCACATCTCGTTCATCCGCGACACCAACCTCGACCTCGCCTTCGCGGGGGTGGCGCTGGGGCTCGTGCTCTTCGTCGTCTGGGCGCAGCTGATGATCGCGGCCGCCTCGAACGGCGTGAACCTCACCGACGGGCTCGACGGGCTCGCGACGGGGACGACGTCCTTCGTCTCGGGCGCGTACGTCCTGATCGGCATCTGGCAGTCCAACCAGAGCTGCCAGCTCGTGACCACAGCGGGCCCCAAGTGCTACGAGGTGAGGGACCCCCGCGACCTCGCCGTCGTCGCCGCCGCGCTCATGGGGGCCTGCTTCGGCTTCCTGTGGTGGAACGCCTCCCCGGCCAAGATCTTCATGGGGGACACGGGGTCCCTGGCCCTCGGCGGCGCGCTCGCCGGGCTCGCGATCACGACGCGGACCGAGCTGCTGCTGATCCTGCTCGGCGGGCTCTTCGTGCTGATCACGCTGTCGGTCGTGATCCAGGTGGCATCGTTCAAGCTCACCCGAAGACGCGTGTTCCGGATGGCGCCGCTTCAGCACCACTTCGAGTTCGCGGGGTGGGCCGAGGTGACGATCGTCATCCGGTTCTGGATCATCGCCGGCCTGTTCGTCGCTCTTGGGCTCGGCATCTTCTACGCGGAGTGGGTGGTGGGTGCGTGAGCGACCAAGACGTGAAGGGCTACCGGACGTGAAGGGCTACCGGACGCGACGGGCTACCGGACGCGACGGGGTGCCGGGAGGTGACGGTCTGTTGGACATGAACGGGCCCCTGGACCTGAGCGGGCGCCGGGTCGTCGTCGCCGGCCTCGGCGTGTCCGGGTTCGCCGCCGCCGACGCCCTGGTCGAGCGCGGCGCCCGCGTCGTGGCCGTCGACGCGCGGGAGGGCGAGGCCGAACGCGAGAAGGCCGCCGTCCTCGGGACGCTCGGGGCCGACGTCCGGCTGGGCGCCGACGCGACGACGGCGCTGCCGGACGTGGACGGCGCGATCCCCGACCTCGTCGTGACCTCACCCGGCTGGCGACCCGAGGCGCCCCTGCTCGCCCAGGCCGAGCGAGCCGGCGTCCCGGTGTGGGGGGAGGTCGAGCTCGCGTGGCGGCTGCGCGGACCGGGAGCGGCGCCCTGGCTCTGCGTCACCGGGACGAATGGCAAGACCACGACCGTCCGGATGCT
>JBKHWX010000252.1:0-6769 GCA_046566325.1 Actinomycetes bacterium
GCGAACGTCGAGGAGGACAACTGGGAGTGGCACACCTTCGACACCGTCAAGGGCGGCGACTACCTCGTCGACCAGGACGCCGCCGAGGTGATGTGCCGCGAGGCGATCGACGCCGTCCTCGACCTCGAGAAGATGGGGCTGCCGTTCAACCGCACCCCGCAGGGACGCATCGACCAGCGGCGCTTCGGCGGCCACACGCGCAACCACGGCGAGGCCGCCGTCCGGCGGTCGTGCTACGCGGCCGACCGGACCGGACACATGATCCTGCAGACGCTCTACCAGAACTGCGTCAAGCAGCAGGTGGAGTTCTTCAACGAGTACTACGTCCTCGACCTCCTGCTGACGGATGACGAGAGCAGAGGCGGCGAGACCGCGGTTTCGGGCGTGGTCGCGTACGAGCTGGCGACCGGCGAGATGCATGTCTTCCAGGCGAAGTCGGTCATCTTCGCGACCGGCGGGTTCGGCAAGGTCTTCAAGACGACGTCCAACGCGCACACCCTCACCGGTGACGGCATGGGGATCGCCTGGCGCCGAGGCCTTCCGCTCGAGGACATGGAGTTCTTCCAGTTCCACCCGACCGGTCTCGCGGGCCTCGGGATCCTGCTCTCGGAGGCGGCGCGAGGCGAGGGCGCGATCCTGCGCAACAGCGAGGGCGAGCGGTTCATGGAGCGCTACGCGCCAACGATCAAGGACCTCGCCCCGCGCGACATCGTGGCCCGGTCCATGGCGAACGAGGTGCGCGAGGGCCGCGGCTGCGGGCCGCACAAGGACTACGTGCTGCTCGACCTCACCCACCTCGAGCCCGCCCACATCGACGCCAAGCTGCCGGACATCACCGAGTTCGCGCGCACGTACCTCGGCGTCGAGCCGTACACCGAGCCCGTGCCGGTCTACCCGACGGCCCACTACGCGATGGGCGGGATCCCGACCACCATCGCGGCCGAGGTCCTGCGCGACAACACGCACGTCATCCCCGGGCTCTACGCCGCGGGCGAGGTGGCCTGCGTCTCGGTGCACGGGTCGAACCGGCTCGGCACGAACTCCCTGCTCGACATCAACGTGTTCGGACGGCGCGCAGGCATCGCCGCGGCCGAGTTCGCGGCGACCGCGCCCTTCGTCCCGCTGCCACCGAACCCCGAGCAGCAGGTCGTCTCGATGCTCGAGGGGATCAGGAGCCGGCAGGCCGGCGAGCGGGTCGGCGGCCTGCGCAGCGAGCTGCAGGAGACGATGGACCGCAACGCGCAGGTGTACCGAACCGAGGCCAGCCTCAAGCAGGCCGAGGCCGACATCCACCAGCTCCGCGCGCGGTACCGCAACATCACGGTGCAGGACAAGGGGCAGCGCTTCAACACCGACCTGCTGGAGGCCGTGGAGCTGGGCTTCCTGCTCGACCTCGCCGAGGTCTCGGTGGTGTCGGCGCGGGCCCGCAACGAGTCCCGGGGCGGCCACTTCCGCGAGGACTACCCGAACCGCGACGACGTCAACTTCATGAGGCACACGATGGCCTACAAGGAGCCGGACGAGAACGCGCCGGACGGCAGCGGCTGGCGGGTCCGCCTGGACTACAAACCCGTCACCGTCACTCGCTACCAGCCGATGGAGCGCAAGTACTGATGGCCGACGACGAGACGAAGCCGAGGTCGAACCACCAGCCGCTCACCGGGCCGCCGAAGGACCCGACACCGCCTCCGACAGAGGTGGAGACAGCGCAGTCGGGCGAGGGCCGGCCGCCGCAGGCCCAGGCGCCGGCGCAGCCCACCGCCGTGCCCCGCAGCGAGGAGGCGAAGATCACGGGCCCGGCGCCGCAGCCCACCCGGGCCGAGGAGCGGGAGGCGCAGCAGCAGGTTCGGCAGGCCGAGCAGACGTCGGAGGGCGCGGGGGCGATCCCGAGCTTCGACGTGACCCTTCGCATCCGCCGCTACATCCCCGAGACGGATGCGGAGCCCCACTGGGAGGACTACCGGGTCACGGTCCACGGCACCGATCGTCTTCTGGACGCGCTGCACAAGGTGAAGTGGGAGCAGGACGGGTCGCTGACCTTCCGGCGGTCGTGCGCCCACGGCGTCTGCGGCTCGGACGCCATGCGGATCAATGGCAAGAACCGGCTGGCCTGCAAGACGCTGCTCAAGGACCTCAACCCCGACAAGCCCATCACCGTCGAGCCGATCAAGGGTCTGCCGGTCGAGAAGGACCTCGTCGTGGACATGGAGCCGTTCTTCCAGTCCTACCGCGAGATCATGCCGTTCCTCATCACGAGCGGTGAGGAGCCGAGCCGCGAACGCCTGCAGTCCCAGCACGACCGAGAGCGCTTCGACGACACGACGAAGTGCATCCTCTGTGCTGCCTGCACCTCGTCGTGCCCGGTGTTCTGGGTCGACGGCCAGTACTTCGGACCGGCCGCGATCGTGAACGCGCACCGCTTCATCTTCGACAGCCGCGACGCCGCCGCGGACCTCCGGCTCGAGATCCTCAACGACCGCGAGGGCGTGTGGCGCTGCCGCACCGTCTTCAACTGCACCGACGCGTGCCCGAGAGGCATCGAGGTCACCAAGGCGATCCAGGAGGTCAAGCGGGCCCTGCTCACGCACAAGATGTGAGCACCGGGCGGCCGTCAGTCCAGGGGTGCCCGGACCAGGTCGCGCGCGGACCGTGCCGCGCCACCCAGCACGCGGAAGCTCGCCAGCGCCAGTGCGCCGAGCACGGCGCCGGCGGCCAGGGTCACGCGGTCCGCGTCGCGCTGCCCGTAGGTCGGGGCCAGCGGAACCCGCCGGACGACGGGCACCCGCAGCCGCTGCGGCCCTCCGACGGCGGCGGCAGCAGCTGAGGCGGCCGGTCTGGAGGCGGCCTCCTGCTCCTGGACCGCCTCGTCGGACGTCGCCGTCCACGCCGCCGCGAACAGCGTCACGCGGGAGAGCAGGTTCATCCAGAGCAGCAGCCCGACGAGGACGGCGCTCCCGGCGAGCAGGGGGTTCGAGCCACCCGCGCGGTGCAGCAGCACCCCCCCGAACAGCTGCAGCAGCCCCGCGCCGACCGCCCCGACGAACGCGCCGGCGCGAAGCCGCCGCCACGGCAGACGCAGGCCGGAGAGCAGGCGGAACAGCACCATGAAGACCGCCATGTCGACCAGCAGGACGACGAGCACCGCGAGGACACGCAGGACGGCGTTCCCGAGCACGCTGCCGGCCAGACCCACGAAGCCGAGCAGCCAGTCGGCCGCCGCGTTGACGCCGACCCCGAGAACCGCCGACAGGACGATGGCGAGGCCGATCGTCGCGAGGACGACGACGTCCTTGAGCTTCTTCAGGAGGATGAACGTCGTGTCCTTCGGGCAGCCGAACACGGTGCGGACGCCGCCACGCACCGCGTCGAGCCAGCCCAGCCCGGTGTAGAGGGCGACGAGCAGGGCCGATATCCCTGCCCAGCTCGTGAAGCCGGTGCCGAAGAAGTCCTGCGGCGGCACGAGGCCGCCGCTCGAGCCGACGTCCAGCAACCCCGGCAGCTGCTGGTTGACCGCGGCGACGACCTGGTCGCGGAACCGGTGGTGGTTGCCCATCACGGCGTTGAGCAGCGTGAAACCGACGACGAGGGAGGCGCCGATCGAGAAGAGGCCCATGTACGCGATGCCGCCGGCGAGCAGGTTCGCCCGATGGTCGAGGTAGTGCTGCCAGGCCCGTCCGGGACGGGTCCCCATCACCGCCGACCAGGCGTCGCGCGCCTTCTGGACGACGCTCCCGATGCTCACTGCGCCGTCCCGTCCCGTCCCGCGTCGGCAACGACAGCGTCGAAGCCGAACCGCTCCGCGGGCCGCCACACGCCGTCGTCCCCGTGCTCGAAGAGCTCGAACGAGTCGACCCGGAACGTGACCTGGTAGTCGGAAAGCGTCTCGTACGCGCGGTCCAGGGCCGCGTCCTCGAGGTGGTGGGCGACCGTGACGTGCGGGTGGTAGTAGAACTTCAGCCGCCGGTCCAGCACGCCCGCCCGGACGCGCCGCTCGAGCTGTTCGCACTCTGCGATGCCCTCGGAGAGCTGCACGAACACGACCGGTGAGACCGGACGGAACGTTCCCGTCCCGCGCAGCCGGATGTCGAAGCACTTCTCCCCCGCTGCGACCGCCATGAGGTGGCGACGCACCTCGGGCAGGGTCGCCGGGTCGATCTCCGTCGGGGGCAGCAGGGTCACGTGCGGGGGGATGTTGAGTGCGAGCGGGTCCCCGAAGTCCCTGCGCCAGCGGGTCAGCTCGTCGCCGTACGGCTGCGGGATGGCGATCGCGACGCCGATCACGACCGCCTCGCCGGGCCGCCCGCCGTCCTTCTCCGTCCAGGTGTGCATCAGCGCCGCCGACGCAGGAAGCCGACGCGGTCGTAGACCCGCTCCAGCATCGGCGCCGCCATCTCGGTCGCCTTCGCCGCACCGGCAGAGAGGACGGCGTCCAGCTCGCCGGGGTCGTCGAGGTACGCCATCGCGCGGGCGCGCACCGGCGTGAGAGCACCGCTCACAAGCTCGGCCAGGTCCTTCTTCAGGTCGCCGTAGCCCTTGCCGTCGTACTCGGCCTCCAGGTCCGACAGGGACCGGCCGGAGAGGGCCGAGTAGATCGTCAGCAGGTTGGAGATGCCGGGCTTCGCGGCGGGGTCGTAGCGGACGTCGCGGCCCGTGTCCGTGACGGCCGACCGGATCCGCTTCGCGGTGACCTTGGGGTCGTCGAGCAGGTCGATGATCCCGTTCGCCGAGCTCGCCGACTTGCTCATCTTGGCGGTGGGCTCCTGCAGGTCGGTGATCTTCGCGGTGTCCTTGACGATCACGGGCTCCGGGACCGTGAAGGTGCGGCCGTACCGCGAGTTGAACCGCTGGGCGAGGTCGCGCGTCAGCTCGAGGTGCTGCCGCTGGTCCTCGCCCACGGGCACGTGGTCGACGTCGTACAGCAGGATGTCGGCGGCCATCAGGATCGGGTACGTGAACAGGCCCACCGTCGTCCGGTCCGCGCCCTGCTTGGCGGACTTGTCCTTGAACTGCGTCATCCGCGACGCCTCGCCGGTGCCCGTCAGGCACCCGAGCACCCACGCCAGCTCGGCGTGCTCGGGGACGTGGCTCTGCACGAACAGCGTCGACCGCGCGGGGTCGACCCCGGCGGCCAGGTACTGCGCCGCGACCCGGCGTGTGCGCTCGCGCAGCCGCGTCGGGTCGTGCTCCAGGGTGATGGCATGCAGGTCCACGACGCAGTAGATCGCCTGGTGCGTCTCCTGCATCGCGACCCACTGCACGAGGGCGCCCAGGTAGTTGCCCAGGTGGAGGGAGTCGCTCGTCGGCTGCATCCCCGAGAACAGCCGGGGCAGCTCGCGGCGCGGCCCGTCCGGCGACTCTCCGGCCCGCGTTGACGCTTCCGGGTCGGTGGTCTGCTCCCTCGTTCGCGTTGTGTCCGAGTGGACGACGTCCGGCATGCAGCGCATTCTGGCAGGGCTGCGCGTACGGGTCACAGGCAGTGTTGGCAGGGTAGGCGGGTGGTCACGGACGCCGGCTCTCCGCACACCGGCCGGCCACGCGTGCGGGGCTCGAGGAGGCACCTCGCCGACGGGCGCGAGACCTGTGAGAGCACGCAGGCGGACGACGCGTCGTCCGGCTCGGGTCAGGAGCTCACGGCGGCGCCCGGCCGGCTCTCCGGGTGGAAGGCCAGGAAGACGGACCAGTCGTCCCCGTCCTCGTCCCGAGGACGCTCCGAGTACTCGGCGAGGAGACGCTGGAACCTCGCCGCGAGCTCCCGCCGCGACGCCTCGTTCAGCCGGAGCCCCAGCCGCCACATCTGGAGGTCGCGCACGTCGACGCGCGCCACCTCCGCGAGGAAGGCGTCCAGCACGCCGCGGTTGCCGACGTCCGTCGTCAGGTACCACGACTTGCCGGTGGCGCGGTACGGCACCTCGCGTGCGCCGCGAGCACCCCTGCGCTCGCCGGCCGCGACGAGGAAGCCGGAGGCGAGCAGGGTGCGCACGTGGTGCAGCACCGAGGCCGGGTTGCGACCCAGCCGGTCGGCGATCTCCTTGTTCGTCAGCGGTTCGCGCAGGGTCAGCCGGAGGACTTGCAGCCGGAGCCCGGATGCGAGCGCGCGCGCCTCTGCGTCGTCCGCAGGGCGGTGCGACCAGGGGCCGAGCGGCGCCCCCGGCGGGATCGGACCGTGCGGGGGCGGCTCGGGCCGGGTCGTCATGGTGCCGAGGGTAACCGATTGACATCTCCCAATCACTTGGCCGACCCTGGGCTCTGTGACGACCAGGCCGCCCTCGCCGCCCTCGCCGCCGTCCCCGGCCGAGGTGCCGACCGCCACGGCTACGCGTGGCCGTCACGCCGCCGCGCGCCGCACCCCGCGGGCTCGCCTGCTCGAAGGCTGGCGCCGCAGCCTCGCCTACCACCACGACTTCCGGCAGCTCTGGCTCGGGGACACGGTGAGCCAGGTCGGCACCCAGCTCTCCGTCCTCGCCATCCCGGTGCTCGCCGTCCGCCTCCTCGGCGCGGACGAGCTGCAGATGGGCCTGCTCGCCACGTTCGAGACGCTGGCGTTCCTCGTCGTCGGGCTGCCGGCCGGGGCGTGGGTGGACCGCTGGCGCAAGAAGCGCGTGCTCGTCGCCGGCGACCTGCTGCGCACGGCGGCGCTCGCCACCCTGCCCGCCGCCTGGCTGCTGGACGCCCTCACGCTGCCGCACCTCTACGCCGTCGCCCTGGCCGTCGGCGTCTGCACCGTGTTCTTCGACGTCGCCTACCAGAGCTACCTGCCGGAGATCGTGCC
>JBKHWX010000253.1:0-6854 GCA_046566325.1 Actinomycetes bacterium
CGCGGGAACAGCGTCCCCGCCGTCCACGTGTCGGGGCCGTCGCTCGGCGGGAAGCCGCGACGCGGCGTCGGGCGGGACTCGATGCCCACGAGGCAGACCGGCCAGCCGCCCAGGTGCGCGTCGAGCACGACGGAGGTCTCGGCGTCCGCGATGGCCGCCTCCAACTCCTTGACCCGGCTGTCGTTGGCGGTCCGGGTGTTGACGTCGCGGGTGAACACGACGGCCGCGGCCGGCGCGCCGCCGATGACCGAGGCGTACGAGCCCTCCTCCGCCAGCGCGGTCATCCTCTCGTTGAGCGCCTTGGAGAAGACCACGAACGCGCCGCCGTGGTAGCGCGAGATCACGCAGAACACGATCGGCCCATCGAAGTTGACGATGGCCCGGCCGATCTCGGCGCCGTACTCCAGCTGGAGCTTGCGCATCGACTCCGGCGATCCGTCGAAGCCGGACAGATTGGCCAGCACGACGACCGGACGTACCCCGCTGGCCGCGTTGATCGCCCGCGCGGTCTTCTTGGCCGACCGCGGGAACAGTGTGCCTGCGGTGTAGACGTCGGGTCCGTCGGTGGGCGGGAATCCCAGCCGGGGCACGGACTTCGACTCGATCCCGATCAGGCAGACCGGCAGCCCGCCCAGGTGCGCGTCCCACACCACCGAGGTCTCCGCGTTGGCCATCCCGGCCCACCGCTCCTGCGTTGGATGATCTTGGTCGGACACCGCCGCCATCACCGTCCGGATATCGAAGGCCTTCTTGCGGTCCGGATTGGTGACCGCGGAGAAGATGTCACCGACCGAGGTGAAGCCGGAATCCGCCGGATCGTGCGGGAAGACCGTCACGTCGCGATCATGGGGATCCGACGTCGACGCCCGACGCGGCCCGGACTCACCTGGCGCGACGTAGCTGTGCTCGTAGTGGGTCATCAAGATCTCGCGTGCCCCGGCCAGGTCGGGCGCCCAGTACTGCGCCTGGCCGTTCGGACCCATGACCCGGTCGTAACCGCCGATGCCGAAGTTGTCCTCCGCCGACACCCCACCGGAGAAGTCCAGCGACTGCTTGTCGGTGAGCACCATGGCCGAGTCCGGAGTCATGATCAAGATGCCCTTGGTGTGCATGAGCATCGTGGCCTCGGCGTTCCAGTACGGCTGGGCGCCGACGTTGATGCCGGCGACGAGGATGTTGATCTCGCCGCCGTCCTCGGTGAAGGTGACGATCCGGCGCCGGGCGCGCGCGCCCCAGTCCATGTTCTCGGTCCCCGAGCTCATGGAGATCCGGGCGCCCGCCGAGAGCGCGTACCACTCCAGCGGCACGGACAGCTCGTCGGCGAGGTCGAGCGCGGCGACCACCCGGGCGCACTCCGGCTCGGAGAGGGCCCCCAGCGCCTTCGTCGGGTCCCCCATGAGGACGACGCGGACCATCCCCTCGGGGTAGCGCGCCGTGGGCGTGCGGGCGACGCCGACGACGATCGCGGCCTTGTTGTGCCCCGCCGGCCGGTCGACCGGCACGAGCACCGCGGTGTCGTCGAGGTCGTGCTCGGTGAAGCTGCCGCCCGGGCCGGCGACGCGGTCGTGCAGCTCGTACGGGTACACGGTGCCGCGCCGGCGGGACCGCTGGACCTTCTGGGCGTACTCGTCGAGCGGCTGCAACCGCTCGGTCGGCGGCCCGGTCACCTCCGCCACGACACCCGAGCCCGGCTGGTAGGTGAACCGCATCGCCGCCGCCCGGACCTTGCCGTCCGGCCCCGTGATCCGGCCCGACGCGACCACCTCTTCGACGCCGACGCCGGCGGTGAGGGGCGAGATCGTCCGCCGAAGCTCGGCGAGCTCCTCGACCGGAGCCTCCACCACCGGCCAGATGTGCAGCCAGTCGTGGTTCATGTCCAGCTTCGTGCCGCGGGGGCCCATCGCCGCACGCGCCCGCCGAATCGACTCCAGGCAGGTCGCCACGGCACGCTGCACGTGCGGCACGCCGGTGACGTGTCCCTCGGCGTCCCGGACGACGAGCAGATCGCGGACCTGCGCCAGCGCCACGAGGCGCTGGTCGGCCGGGTTGTCGGGGGCGACGCAGTGGTAGAGCAGCACGTCCTGCGGAGCCTCGAGACGGGTGATGTCGAAGTTCCGCAGCCGCCACAGGTCGAGACGCCGGCCGACCATGGGGTGGACGCCGCGCACGAGCTGGTCCTCGACCAGGCCCTCGGTGGGGTCGGCGAGGTCCGTGCCGTAGCGGGCCGGCCTCAACGTGACGTAGGGCACTGTGCGTTCCGCGCCCCGGCAGACCCCGACGACCGTGCGCCGCGCCTGCAGCGCGAACCGGGGGGCCTGCGCGCCTCCCCCGGTCCGCGCACCCGCCTCCCGGAACACCCGCTGCACCTCCGCCACGACGGCGTCGGTCGACGCCGGCGCGTCCGGCGCGTCCAGGTACAGGTCGACCACGACCTCCGACCCGGACGGCGTGGCCGCCACCTGCTGCTCGACCGCGGCGGCCAGCTCGTCGCCGTCCACGAGCTCGCGAAGCTGCCCGACGGTGCTGACGAGGTGCGTCGGCCGTCCGTCGATGACGTAGTCGGCGACGACGAACGGGCGGCCGCCGACCTCGAGCTCGCGTACGTCGTGCAGGTCGTGCTCCCGGTAGTGCCGGCGTGCGAGCACCTCGAGCATCGGCTCGCGCTTCGGGACGCCACGGGCGAGCCGGCGCGCCAGGAACCTGACGATCTGCTCGGGGATGGCGGAGAGCGCGTCGATCCGCTCGGCGTACTGCGGGTCGTCGGGGTGGGTGGCCAGGTACTCGAGCTCGTCCGGGAGGCCCGCCAGAACCGACGTGCGCGCCTGCTCGGCGAGCGGCTGGTCGAACCAGCGGAACCGTGCGCTGCGGGCCATGTCCCCGACGGCCGGGTACCTCAGCTGGGTCGCGAGCACCAGCCTGTCGAGGACCTCGTGTGCCCGGTCCCTCAGCTCTCCCTGCGGCACCTCCTTCGCCAGCCACTCCTGTAGGACGGCGGTCACGACCGGCAGGTGCGACGACGTCCCCTGCTGGGCCAGGAAGATCCGGAACACCGCCTCTTCCAGCTGCGGCGTACGGTCCAGCTCCGTGACCCCGTAGTGCGAGAGCGCCCTCGCGAGCCGCAGCCGGAACCCCTCGGGCAGCTGCTCGCGGTCCACGTCCAGGCCGTGCAGGTACGTGTGGAAGTACTCGCGCGGACTGTGCACGCGCTCGTCCTCGTCCTCCTCCCCCGCCGGCTTGTTGCGGCCCAGGTCCGCGACGTCCGCGAACGCCTGCAGGACGGCGACCTCGGCGGGCAGCACGGTCTCGCGGGCAGACGGCAGCTCGCTGCGCACAGCCCGGAACTCGGAGATCGCACGCGTCTGCTCGTGCGGCGGCAGGTCGAACCCGAGGAGCAGGCCTCGGACGTCCCGAAGGACCCGTGCGGCACGCTCCGGCGCCCCGAGCGCCGGCGGCTCGGGGAGGTCGACGGAGTGGGCCGTGCCCGCACGGGCCGCGTCCTCGGCGGCCTCCGGGCCTGCGCCGTCCCCCGAGGGCTCGAGGCGCATGAGCGGGGCCCCGGTCTCGACCTGGTGCCCGACGGCGACGAGCAGCTCGCGGACGCGGGCCCGGAACGGCGCGAGCAGCGCCGTCTCCATCTTCATGCTCTCCAGCACGAGCACCGGCGCTCCGGCCTCGACCTCGTCCCCGACCTGCGCCGGCGTGGCGACGACGAGCGCGGGGGCCTGCGAGCGGAGCATGCCGCCCTCGTCCCGGGTGACGCGGTGGGTGGTGCCGTCCACCTCGATCGTGTGCACGGGTCCCTGCGTCGCGCTGACGACCCGGTAGCTGTGTCCGGCGACGGTGAGGCGGCTCGAGAACCGGCCCAGCCGCTCGACGGCGACGTCGACCGAGCGGGCGTCGAGGGCGTCTCCGAGGCCCACACGGAACAGGTCGGGACCGATCTTCGCGACGGTGACCTTGTGGGTGTCGCCGCGCAGCTTGAGCTCGATGGTCGGAGACGCCTCATGACGCGCCTGGGGCCGACCCCCGCGCGCGGTCTCCAGGAAGTTCTGGCGCTCGAGCCGCTCCTGCTCGTGGTAGGCCTCGATGCCGGCGACGACAAGGGCCACGCCGGCGTCGCGGTGGGCGACGAGCCGGCCGGTCATGCGGACGCGGTCGATCCATCCGGTGTCGGCGCTGCCGTCGAGGACCTCCGGCTGGTCGAGCAGGTCGAGCACGAAGCTCTTGTTGGTCGCGCCCCCCTCGATCACGACGTGCGTGTCGCCGAGCGCCCTTCGCAGGCGCGCCAGCGCCTCGTCGCGGTCCCGCCCGTAGGCGATGATCTTCGCGATCATGGAGTCGAAGTCGCCGGGGATCACGTCGCCCTCGCCGAGGCCGGTGTCGACGCGGACGCCGGGACCGGCGGGCAGGCCGAGCAGGGCGACGCGGCCCGGGGCGGGCGCGAAGTCGCGGTCCGGGTCCTCGGCGTTGAGCCGTGCCTCGATCGCGTGCCCCTCCTCCTTGGGGGGCCGGCCGACGAGCTTGCCGCCGGCGGCGATGTGGAGCTGGGCCTTGACCAGGTCGAAGTCGGTGGTGACCTCGGTGATGGGGTGCTCGACCTGCAGGCGCGTGTTGACCTCGAGGAAGGCCAGCGTGCCGTCCGCGGGGTGGTACAGGAACTCGACCGTCGCCGCGCCCTGGTAGCCGACCTTGACGGCGAGCCGCTCGGCGGACTCCTTCAGCTGGACGACGTCCTCCGGCGGCAGCACGGGCGAGGCCGACTCCTCGATCACCTTCTGGTTGCGCCGCTGGATGCTGCAGTCCCGGACGCCGAGCGCCCACGCCGTGTCGCCGTCCGAGATCACCTGCACCTCGACGTGACGCGCGCCGGTCACGAGGCGCTCGAGGAAGACGACGCCGCTGCCGAAGGCCCGGGCGGCCTCGTCCCGGGTGAGCTGGTAGGCGGCGGCGAGCTCGTCGTCCGTGGTCACCACCCGGATGCCCCGGCCGCCGCCGCCCGCGGTGGCCTTGAGCATGAGGGGGTAGCCGATCGCGTGCGCGTGCTGCTTCGCGTCGTCCAAGGTCTCGACGGGACCCCGGCTCCAGGGCGCGACGGGGACGCCGACCTCCTCGGCGATCAGCTTGGCGCCGATCTTGTCGCCGAGCTTGCGCATGGCGTCCGCGCTGGGACCCACGAACGTGACGCCGATGCGGTTACACAGCTCGACGAAGGCGGGGTCCTCCGCGACGAACCCCCAGCCGACCCATGCGGCGTCCGCCGCCGTCGCGACGAGCGCCTTCTCGAGCACAGCAAGGTCCAGGTACGGCCGGTTGGCCGCCGGGCCGAGGTTGTACGCGATGTCCGCCTGACGGACGAAACGTGCCGTGCTCTCCGCCTCCGTGTGCAGGGCGATCACCTGCATCTGTCGCGCACCCGGCTCGGCGTTGAGCTCGCGGACCGCGTTGATCAGCCGCATCGCGGCCTCACCACGGTTGACGATCGCGACTCGGCTGAACACTGGCGCCTCCTCCGGGACGGGCGAACGCCTCACACTATTGACGATCGGGGTCTCTTGCCGAGTCCAGGCGCCAGGGTGAGGACGGGGCTTCGTACGCTGCCACGATGAGCCCGGACGAGCTGCTGTCCTACTGCCTCGCCAAGCCGGGCGCCTGGCAGGACGAGCCCTGGGAGGGCGACGTGGTGGCCAAGGTGGGACCGAAGATCTTCGCGTTCCTGGGGTCCGGGACGTCGGTCGGTGTCAAGTGCGGCGCGAGCCGGGAAGAGGCCGACGAGTGGGTGGTCCGCTACCCGGGCGACGCCTCGGCGATGGCCTACCTCGGCCGCTCCGGGTGGAACACGCTTCGTGTGGGAGGGGCGATCCCGGACGACGACCTGCTGGCGGCCGTGGACGACTCCTACGACGCGGTCGTCGCCAGGCTGCCGAAGAAGGACCGGCCCACCGCGGGTTGATCCCGCCCCGAGACACGAACCAGACCGTTGCCAAGGCGGCCGGTGGAGGAGCACGGTGGGAGTGCACCGCGGCGTCGCCGGGGCGCCGCCGGCGTGAGGAGGCGGCCGTGTACGCACGATCCAACACCATCACCGCTCGGCCGGAGCGGATCGACGACGGCATCCGGATGGTCACGGACGAGGTGATGCCGTTGGTCATGGGCCTGGACGGCTCGAGAGGCATGTCGATGCTCGTGGACAGACAGTCCGGCCGGTGCATCGTCACGACCGCGTGGGACGACATGGACCGGATGCGCGGCAGCGACCGGATGGTCATGGCCGCTCGGCAGCGGGTCGGCGAGGCGATGGGCGCCGAGGCGATGGTCGAGGAGTGGGAGATCGCGTGTCTGCACCGTGAGCACCCCGCCACGTCAGGCTCCGCGGCGTTGGTCGTCTGGGCCCAGCTCGACCAGGGCAGCATGGACCACGGGATCGACACCTACCGGATGCGCGTGCTGCCGACGCTGGACGAGATGGACGGCTTCTGCAGCGCGAGCCTGTTCGTCGACCGCATGACCGGACGGAGCTGCGCGACCGCGACCTTCGAGAGCAGAGACGCGCTGATGCGCAACCGTGACTCGCTCGCGTCGATGCGGGACAGGAACATGCCGGAGGCCGGGGTTACGGCCACCGACGTGTGCGAGTTCGAGCTGGTCCTCGCGCACCTGCACGTGCCCGAGACGGTCTGACGGTCTGAGCGGGGCCGCCCGGCCCCGCGTCACTCCTCCAGCGCCACCCCGCGCAGCTCCGGAAGCGTGAGGGCGGCGACCGCCGCGAGCACGAAGGCGAGGGCGAACACACCGAACACGACGGCGTTTCCACCGAACCCGGTCAGCGGCGGGACGGCGAGCGGCGCCAGGATCGA
>JBKHWX010000254.1:0-6346 GCA_046566325.1 Actinomycetes bacterium
CCCACCATCACGACGACGCCGCCCCAGCGTCCGGCACCTCCAGCTCCGCCCACACCGTCTTGCCGACCCCCTGCAGCGACACGCCCCAGCTGTCGGCGAGAGCAGCCACGATGGCCAGCCCTCGGCCACCGAGCGCCGCGTCGTCCGCCTCCCGTTCGAGCGGACGGTGCGTCGACGTGTCGTGCACGCTGAGGTACAGCCGGCCCAGGGCGTCGTCCAACCGCATGGCCACCGTCGCCGGGCCCTCCGTGTGCACCACCGCGTTGGTGACCAGCTCGCTGAGGAGCAGCTCGGCGGTGTCGACGACGCCGCCAGGCAGCCGCCACTCGGCCAGCTGACGACGGAGGAAGCGACGCCCCACCCCCGCGGAGCGCGCCGCGGCGTCCAGGCTGTTGGTCGCCACGTCGAGATCGGTGTCCGCGCCGGCGTAGTCGACGACGAGCAGCGCCGCGTCGTCCGTCAAGTCGTGGTCGATGCCCTCCAGCACCGCATCGGCGATGGTCTCCGCCCCCTGGCCACGCGCCTCCCGCGCCGCCCGGCAGACCGCGGGCAGGCCACCGGTGGCGCCACCGGCCGGCGACTCCACCAGGCCGTCCGTGTACAGCAACAGGGTGGTCGGGCCGGCGAGCTCCGTCACGCCCTCGTCGTACTCGACACCCGCCGCGATCCCGAGGGGCGGCCCCGGCTCGACGTCCACCTCCGCCACCACCCCGCACTCGTGCACGAGCAGCGGGACCGGGTGTCCCGCCGTCGCCACCACCAGCTCCCCCGTGCCCTCGTCCAGCTGAGCGAGGCAGCACGTCGCGAACATCTCCGAGCCAAGGTCGAGCAGGACGTCGTTCGTCCGCGCCAGCGCCTCCCCCGGGGGGTGCCCCTCGCTGACGTAGGCGCGCACCGCCGTCCTCAGCTGGCCCATCAGGCCGGCCGCGGCGAAGCTGTGCCCCTGCACGTCGCCGATCACGAACACGACCTTCCCCTCGGCCCGGACGACGTCGTACCAGTCGCCCCCCACCTCGGCCGCCGCCGCCGGCCGGTAACGAGGAGCGACCCTGACGCGCTCCAGCTCCGGCAGGTCGTGGGGAAGCAACGCCTCCTGCAGCACGTGCGCCACCTCGCTCAGTGCCTTCACGGACGCCGCGAGGTCCTCCCGCATCCTCTGCTCGGCGTCGAACAGCTCGGCCCTCTCCAGCGCCTGCGCCACCTGGGTCGCCACGCTGACCACCAGATGGCGGTCCGCCTCGTCGATGCCCCCGCCGTCCACCCATGTCGACGTCAGCAGGCCGACGACGCGCCTGTCCCGCCCCAGGAGCGGGGTGACCATCGCAGCCGACAACCCGTCGAGATCGAGATGCGCGAGGGCGGGGAACAGCGCGACGTCCTCGACGGACAGGTACAGCGGCTGCCGGCTCCGCACCGCCCTGGTCAGCGGCGTGTCCGCCTCAACGCCCATGTCGATCACCTCGCGCTGCCACCCGGCCGGTGGCTTGCGGCCGTCCCGGTGGACGGCGAACCGCCCGGCCGCCTCGTCCAGCAAGAGCATTGAACAGGTGGCCGCACCGATGACGTCCCCCACCGCGGGCGGGACCGCCTCCGCGATGTCGTTGGTGCTCGCCGCGGTCGAGAGCAGGGCCGTCACGCGCTGGAGCAGCTGGAGCCTGCCCGCCGTCCACTCCGCCCGTGCCCGCGCCTTGACCTCGGCAGCGAACAGCCGGGCGTTGTCGATCGCCACGCCCGCCTGTGCCGCGACCGCGCGGGCCGTCACCTCGTCGTCCGGGCCGAACATGCCCGGTCGGGAGTGCGAGAACATCAGCGCACCGAGCGAACGACCCTCGTGCGTCAGCACGGGGATGGCCAGGTAGCTGCGGACCGGCACGTGCCCCGGCGGCACACCCCCGCTCGCGTTCGTCCCGTAGCGGGCGTCGGCGAGCACGTCGTCGATCCGCACCGGCTCCGCGCCGGAGAAGGTCGGCGCGAACAGCGCGGTGTGGCGCACGGGAACGTCGGCCGGGAAGTCCTCGAGCTCCGCGCCGGAGACGGCCACGGCGTCCAGGCGGTCCCCGTGCTCGTCCTGCCCCACGTAGAAGAACGCTCCGGTCTCGGCGCCGGTGAGCAGTGTCCCGGTGTCCGTCACCTGCTGCAGGACCGAGCGCAGGTCGAGGCCCCGGTGCCGAGCCAGGTCGGCCAGCTCCAGCAGGTGCTCGGTGGGCACGTCGGGGGTGGCGAGCAGCCGGTCCGGCACGTCGTCGTCCCCCTTCACACCTGCACAACCACGTCACAGCCAGTTCAAAGGAGACGGCGCGGCCACCTGAGCCGGCCGTCCTCCCGTTCCTCCCCGCCGGCAGGAGCGCCGGAACCAGTATGGCCCGTGGCTGCGTGCCGACGCCGCTCAGCAGGGCCTGCCGGACGGCGCCGCCGCGGCGGCTCCCCGGCCTGCTGGGTCGCGGGGGCTCGCCGGCTCCCGTCGGCTTGCGCGTTCAGGTCGCCTCCTCAGCGGACGCGCCCGCCGTCGTCCACCAGGTCGACGAGCAGCGCCGCGTTGAGTGCGCTCGCCACCGTTTGCAGCCCGGTCAGGTCCACCGCCCTGTGGCGGCTGGCCACGGGGACGGCGGCCCCGTCGACCGGCGCGTCGAACGCCGCGGCGGCCGCCTCTGCGAGCCGGTGCCGAAGGTCCAGGCCGAGCGGCCCCTCCCGCCGCGTGCCGCGCTCGGCGAGCACGCAGGCCTGGTCCTCGACCCGCTGGGCGGTGGTGGCGTCGTCGCTGATCAGCAGCTGGGCCGTGCCGCTCATCCTCGTAAGCCCGCGGTCGAAGTCGCCGTCACCCAGGTCCGCGACGGCCTGCCGGAGCAGCGGCCGGTCCTCCCGCGACGCCTGCTCTCGCAGGTACCGGTACGACAGGCCGAGGATCCGCTCCCGCGCCCGCTGCCGCACGCTGGGCTCGCCGACCCGGCCGTGGTCTCCCTCGGCGCTGCTCTGGTTCAGCTCCCCGAGCAGCTCCTGGCCGGCGTCCTCGGGCCGGTAGATGCTGTCCCGCAACGGAAGCGGCTTGATCAACAGGCTCGCCACGAAGGCGACCACCGCGAACGGCAGAGCAGCCACGAACACGTCGTGCAGCGCGTCCGCGAGGCCCTGCCGGATCGCCGTCTCCACGGCCGGCGGCAGGCCGGCCAGCGCGGCCGGGTCGAGCACCGAGCCGATCCCGATCGGCTGCCCCTGGCCGGACGCCTCAGGCGGCAGGTGCTTCGGGATGTCGGTCGCCAGCCGGGCGGTCATGATCGTGCCCAGGACGGCGATCCCGACCGTCCCGCCGGTCGACCGGAAGAACTGCGTCGCCGCCGTGGCAACCCCGAGGTCCCTTCGCATCACGGCGTTCTGGACGACGAGGGTGTAGGTCTGCATGGCGGCGCCGAGACCGAGCCCGACCACGACCATCGCAGCGGTCAGCTGCGCCTGCGAGGCGCCGTAGTGCATCCGCGTCAGCAGCCAGAAGCCGACCCCCATCACGGCAACGCCCGCGAGGACGAACGCCTTGTACTGGCCGGTCTTCGTGATGAGCAGCCCGATGACGATGCTCATCCCGATCATCGAGCCGCTCATCGGGATCAGGATCGCTCCCGAGTTTGTCGCGCTCACCCCGAGAACTCCCTGTGCGTACACCGGGATGTAGTAGATGGCTCCGAACATCGCCATCGCCACCGTCAGACCAGCGATGTTGGAGAACGTGAAGACCGAGTTGCGGAACAGCCGGAGCGGGATCACCGGCTCCGCCGCCCGCATCTCGACGAGAACGAAGGCGACCAGCAGGACCGCGCCGAGCGCGAACAGGCCGATGATCTGACCCGAGCCCCAGGGATACGTCGTGCCACCCCAGCTCGTCGCGAGCAGCAGCGCGACGAGCGCCAGCGACAGCGTGACGAACCCCGCGACGTCCACGCTGTGCTCTCGTCGCTCCACCGGCAGGTGCAGGTTCCGGACGATGAACGCGAGCGCGACGAGACCGAGCGGCAGCGTGAGGAAGAACAGCCAGCGCCAGCCCCAGTTGTCGGTGACCCAGCCTCCGACGAGAGGCCCCGTGATCGATGCGACACCGAAGACGGCACCCATGTAGCCCTGGTACTTGCCCCGCCGCCGGGGAGGGATGATGTCACCGATGATCGTCTGGGAGAGCGGCATCAGCGTGCCCATCCCCGCCCCCTGCACCGCTCGGGCGACGACGAGCCACCAGAACCCCTGGGCGAAGCCCGAGAGCACCGAGCCTGCCATGAAGACGACCAGCCCGGCGATGTAGAAGCCTCTGCGGCCGTAGAGGTCGGACAGCTTTCCCACGATCGGCACGATGACGGCGGACACCAGCATCGCCGCCGTCGCGATCCAGCTGTAGTGCTCGATACCACCGAGCTCGGCGACGATGATCGGCATCGCGGGCGAGACGATCGTCTGGCTGACGGCAGCGACGAGCATGCCGAGCATGAGGCCGGTGAAGATGGTCCGGACGTGCGCCTGCCCGCCGCGGGGTGCCCCTCCGGCTGGCCTCGCGGCGTGCCTGCCCGCCATCCCTCAGCTCCCTGACCCGGCTCCTGCTGGGCACGAGAGATGCCCCTCGGTCACGGTATGGCGCGACTGCAGGGGCTGCACCCGCGCGACACGGCGGCGGCTCGCGGCCGAGAAGCGGACGACGACCACCGGCCGAGCAGAGCGAGCGCTCGAGCTCTTCAGCCGCCTCTCAGGGCCGCTTCCTAGCGTGGCGACGTGACCTTGACGCGGACGCATGCGCCAGCGCCACGACAGGAGGCCCTACGAGGGTGGGGCCGGACCCACTGCTCGCACAGCCTGGTCGCCCGGCCCCACGACATCCACGAGCTCACGGACGTCCTCGGGTCACCACGCTACGTACCACCCCTCCTCCCTCGCGCCAGCGGCTGCAGCTACGGGGACGCGGCCACCTGCGCGGGCGGGACGGTGCTGGACCTCAGCCCATGTCGCCGAGTCGTGGACTTCGACCCGCTCACCGGCCAGGTCGTCGCGGAGGCGGGGCTGACGCTCGGTGAGCTGGCGCGGCTGGTCGGCCCGTACGGCTGGTCCGTACCGGTGCTCCCCGGGACGCCGCACGTCTCGCTGGGCGGTGCCGTCGCCGCCGACGTCCACGGCAAGAACCACGTGGGCGCGGGGTCCTTCGGCCGTCACGTCCTCCGGCTCGGCGTGGCGGGACCGGACGGGTCCGTGAGAGCGCTGCTCCCTCAGGTCGACGGGGACGAGTTCTGGGCCACGGTGGGCGGCATGGGCCTCACGGGCGCGATCCTTCTCGTCGGGCTCCAGCTGAGGTCAGCCGGACCCGGGCCGGCCGTCACGACGCGCTGTCGCGCCAAGAACCTGGCCCACGCGCTGGACCTGCTGGACACGATCTCCCAGCAGCAGGTCGGCGACCCCCGGCTGCACGTCGTGGCCTGGCTGGACGCCGCCGCCCCTCGGACGTTCCGCGGCCGCGGTCTCGTGCAGGTCACGCGCACACCGGACGGCGACCCGCACTCGGCTCGTGCCTGCTCACCTCACGCTGGTTCACCGGCCGGCTCGCCTCCGGCCGGTTCACCTCTGCCAAGCCACGTTCCGCCGTCGGGCCTGCCACTGCCCGACGGCGGAACGCCTTCCTCCGCGCCTTCTTCAAGACCTCGGTGGTTCCGGGAGGTGCCCTCCCTGCCCGGTCCCGGGCTGATGACGCGCCACGTCATCTCCACCCTGAACCGGGTCCGCTGGCTCGTCCCCGTGGACCGTCGCCCGCACCTGCAGGACGCGGACGCCGCTCTCAACCCGTTGCGGCGAGCGGCGCCGTGGCCTGCGCTGTTCGGGCGGCGGGGGCTGGTCCAGTACCAGTTCGTCGTCCCCGCGGGTCGTGTCGACACGATCGTCGACGCTCTCAGCCTGCTCGCCGAACACCGGCTACCACCCGCGCTGGCGACCCTGAAGCGGCTCGGCCCCGAGGGTCCTGCGCCGCTGTCCTTCCCCCTGGACGGCTGGGCTCTCGCCCTCGACTTCCCCGCCGGATGGAACGGTCTCGAGCCCGCCCTCGCCGAGCTGGACGACCGCGTCGCCGACGCCGGTGGCCGCGTCTACCTCGCGAAGGACTCGCGCCTGAGCGCTGCTCTTGTGCGGCGGATGTATCCGCGCCTCGGCGAGTGGCAGCAGGTGCGTGACCGGATGGACCCGGCGGGCCTGTTCGCATCCGACCTCTCCCGTCGGCTGCACCTCACGTCCTAGGCCGCACAGCCCTTCTTGAGCCCTGCGGCTCAAGCCCTGCAGCCTCGCCGCCTCCGGGAGCGAGGGAGCCGGCGAGGCTGTCGAAGGCGCTCGCGTG
>JBKHWX010000255.1:0-10576 GCA_046566325.1 Actinomycetes bacterium
ACGCACGATGCGGATTGACGGTGATCTGTCATGGCGGCGCGTGCGCAGAGCCGCGCTACGGTGTGCGGTATCTGGCGATACCATCTCAGGCATGGCGATGACACTGCGGTTGAGCGAGGCTGATGACCGGCTGCTGACCGAGCGGGCGAGCAGCGAGGGACGCAGCAAGCAGGAAGTGGCCCGGGAAGCGATTCATGCCTACCTCACCGACCAGGTGCGGCGTATAGAGGACCTGGAGGACGAGCTGGCCATCGCCCGCTACCAGTTGCGCAAGCAGCTGGGCGAGGTCACCTATGTTTCGCAGGCGGAGGCACGGGCCTCCCTTGGACTCCCGCCGGTGCCGCGGCGGAGCGCGAGCGCGTGACGTATGAGGTCGTCTGGGCCGACGAGGCGCTCGCAGCGGCCCAGGTCTTTATGGCCGATGATCCTGCGGGGCTGGCGGCGGTGTTCGACGCTGTCGATAACCTGGCCAGCAACCCGCGTCCGCCGCAGGCGTTCCAGTGGGGCGCCACCCATTTCCTGCGACTTCGAATCGGGATCTACCGAGTCGTGTACGAGATCGATGAGTCGGCCATCAGGATCGACGTCATCCACCTCGGCCGGAGCGGCTGAAGCTCGGCAACACAAGAGCGCCCATTCTGGGCGGAGTGACGCTCGGCGCTGCGTTCCAGCCGCCGGTTGGGCCAGGAGGACGCCTCATCGGCATGTTCGGGCGCTCAGCGCCCTCCGCACCTGTGGTCGGGGGTGCGCTGGGTGTCGCTGGGGATGTGGGGGAGGCATGACGACCCGCCTGGTCCCCTTCCAAAGGCATTACATTCCCCAGGCTGCCCTGGGCCGACCCGGCACCGTAAACCCTCCATGCATGGGCAAGATGGCCTGGTGCGCGCCCCCCTGCGGCCGCTGAGCCGGGTTCCCGCCCGAGCGCAGTGGCTCCTCACCACCGACGGCGTCCGGATCAGCGCGCACCACGACCCGCCGGCCCGGGATGGAGCACGTGACGTGGCCGTCGTCACCGCCCACGGCTTCACGATGTCGTGGCGTTCGCCCGCGTCCCGTCGGGTCGCACGCCTGCTCAGCGAGGACGCCGGCGTGGTCAGCTTCGACTTCCGGGGCCACGGGGACTCCTCCGGGCACACGACGATGGGCGACCTCGAGGTCCTGGACGTCGACGCCGCTGCCCGCTGGGCGCAGGTCCTCGGGTACCGGCGCGTCGCCACGCTGGGGTGGTCGATGGGCGCGGCGGTGGTCGTCCGCCACGCCGGTCTGCAGGGAACGGAGCTGCCCGCCGCCGAGCGGCTGTTCGTGCGACCGGACGCGGTCGCGGCTGTGAGCGGCCCGAGCCGGTGGCACTACACGGGGACGACGGCGATGCGCCGCGTCGACCGTGGCATCACGACGAGAGCGGGCCGGGTCGTCGTCCACCATCTCTTCGGTACGCGCGTGCTCCCGAACGGGTGGGTGTAGGACCCGGAAGAGCCCGTCGCGCTCGCCCCGCGGATCGCGCCGACGCCCTTCCTCGTCGTCCACGGCGATGCGGACGAGTTCTTCCCGGCCGAGCATGCGCAGGAGCTGTACGACGCCGCCGATCCCGCGTCGACGACTCTGTGGCTCGAACCGGGCTTCGGCCACGCCGAGCTGGGCGCGAGCGACGACCTGATCCGCCGGATCGGCGCGTGGCTGAGGGAGGCGGCCTCCTCCTCTGCCAGGATGCCGCGGTGACCCGCGCCGTCCCAGCCCTCAGCGGCATCGTGCTGTCGGCGCTGCTGGCGCTCGGCGCGGTCGCGGGGCCGCCGGTTCTCGTCGCCGCGCTCCTGCTCGTCGTGGTCGCGGTCGCCAGCGGCTGGCCCGCCCTGCTGTCGCTGCCGACGCAGCGGGGGAGCACGACCATCGTCGCGTTGTGCGGAGCCGTCGCGGTGTCCGTCGTCGGGTTGACCCAGGGGGGGCCCCTGCTGCGGTGGCTGCCGGGTGTTCTCGCGCTCAGCGTCATCACGGCCTTCTGGCACCAGCTGCTGCGCCGTGACATGCGGCCACGGCTCGTCGAGTCGGTGACCGGCGTCGTCTCGGGCGTCGTCGCCGTCGAGCTCTCGGCCGGGTGGATCGGCGCCTTGCACAGCCCCGGCGGCGCGCCGCTGGTGCTCATGGGGACGACGGCCGTCGCGGTGGCCTGCCTGGCGACCGGTCTGCCCTGGCCCCAGAAGGTGACGGGACCGGTCGCCGTCGTCGCAGGTGCGGCCTTCGCCGCGCTGGCCGGAGCGCTGCTGCCCGATCTGCACGCCGTCCCGTCGGCGGCGGTCGGCGCGGTCGCCGCGCTCCTCGTCGTCAGCATCGACCGGATCCTCGGCCAGCTCCCGACCACGGCGTCGAGGCAGGCCGGCATCTCGATGGGCGCGGCGGAGGTGGCGGCGACCGGTGTCGTCGTCTACCTGGTCTCGCGCGTCGTCATCGGCTGAGGGACGGCGCCGAGGGACGGGCGGGGACCTCGGACGCCGGGTCGCGAACTACCTGGCCTGGTGAGAATGGCTGGTGTGTTCCTGAGCCTTCGGCGGGGAGACGGCCGGTTCTGAGGTGGCGTGGCGCCACAGCCAACGGATGACCTGGCGAAGGGCGACGACCACGACGGCGAGAGCAATGACGATCAGTACTGCGGACTTGACGAGGGTGCCAACAGGGTCGCCCGAGGATGCGATGGCAAAGCTCGCGATGGCGAGTCCTGTCACGAGGACGGTGCCGGCGGCTGCCGCCGGTCGGTGCCACGCCACTAGGCGCCTCCTCCGAACAGGTGCACACCGGCGGAGTAGACGGTGATGTTGAACGCGAACGTCGCTGCCAACACTAGGCCCGCCCACGTCCCACTACCGACCGCCAGGGACCAGGTCACGCCCTCGTTCACGCTGACGCTGTGCTTGATCCAGGCGGTGAAGCACAGTGATATGACGAAGATGAGCAGGAGAAAGGCGAGGCGTGCGAACGCCACCCTTCCCCCGAAGGGGTCGCCGGCTGCCAGACCGACAAGTCCGGTGCCCAGATAGGTCACCTGCAGCGCCAGCGCTGCGACCAGAAGGTCGGCGGCGAGGAGAGCGTCGCTGGGCGTGATCGGTCCATCTTTGGCGAGGTACTTGAAAAGCCCTGCGACGAAGGCGGTGACCACAGGCAAGACCACTGCCGTGCCCAGTGCCCAGAGCCACTCCATCCACTCACGCCTTCCGCTGCCTGTCTGGGCCCGCACCCTAGCCTGCACGGCCCTTGATCGGCGTTGCCTCGTGCCGAAGAGCGACCTCAGCCGACGCCCGCGACCTGCCGGCGTCCGGCAGCCCCGGACGAACGAGACAGCCCGATACCATCGGCCGATGGAGAACTTCTTCACGGTCCTGCTCGTGATCAGCGCCGTGGTGATCCTCTGGTTCGCGGTCTTCGTCGTCTACCGGCTCTTTCGCGGCCAGGCCTGACGAGGGGCGTCGTCCGACCTCTGACGAACGAGAGCCGCAGACAGGAACCCGTCGATGCCCGTGCACATCACTCCCGACACCCCGGCGCCGCTGACCCCGGTCGCCTGGCTGCTCGGCCGCTGGGAGGGCGCCGGCGTGGTCGGTTACCCGACGATCCAGGAGGCGCGCTTCGGGCAGGAGGTGGAGTTCCGGCACGACGGGCGTCCTTTCCTGCACTACCGCTCCCAGGCGTGGCTGCTGGACGACGAGGGCAACCGGGTGCGACCTCTCGCGAGCGAGACGGGCTTCTGGCGTGTCGTCGTCCCGGCCGACCCGGAGCAGGCCGCGCGGGAGCAGGCCGGAGTCGAGCTGGAGGTTCTGCTCGCGCACCCCACCGGGTTCGTCGAGATCTACCTGGGCCGGGCGACCGGGGCACGCATCGACCTGAGCACCGACGTCGTCGCCCGGACCAAGACGGCGAAGGAGTACAGCGCCGCTCAGCGCATGTACGGCCAGGTCGAGGGCGACCTGCTCTGGGTGATGGACATGGCCGCGGTCGGGCAGCCGATGACCTCCCACGCCTCTGCCCGGCTCAAGAGGGTCGCCGGGCCCGGTGCCGTCGCACGTTCCCGAGACGATGCGCCGTAGCAGCGGGAGTCCTCCGCAGTCTCCCCGGAGCTCGCCATGAGCGCCGACGCCCCGATGCCGGCGCTCGACGACGCCCTGCGCAGCCGCGGGCTCCGCGTCACAAACCAGCGGCGTCAGGTGCTGAAGGCCGTCGAGGAGCTGCGACACGCGACGGCGGACCAGGTCTGCGCGAGGGTGCAGGACGAGGCTCCCGACCTCAGCCTCTCCACCGTCTACCGCACCCTGGAGCTCTTCGAGCAGCTCGGCCTCGTCACCCACGCCCATCTCGAGCACGGCGCCCCGACCTACCACGCCGTGAGCGGCCACGAGCACCTGCACCTCGTCTGCCGAGGCTGCGGGAGCGTCACCGAGGCGAGTGCGGAGACAGGTCGCCGGTTCGCCGCGCAGCTCGCCGAGGAGCACGGCTTCCGCAGCGACATCCGCCACCTCGCCGTCCACGGGATCTGCGTACGCTGCCAGGCCGCGGGGATCACCGACGCGCCCCCTCGGAAGCAGGAGGCCACCCGATGACGCTGTACCTGACGTGACTAGCTCAGCCAGCACGCCGACACCTGCCGAAGCCGCGCCCACGTCCCGGTACCGCAGCCCCTTCCTCGACCGCCGTGGAGCGGTCGAGGGCGAGGGCGTGGACCAAGGTGTCGCCTGGCACTACGGCGACCCGACGCGCGAGCAGCGGGGCCTCGAGGCCGGGCTCGCGTTCGTGGACCTCTCCCATCGCGGTGTCGTGCGCGTCGGCGGTCCCGACCGGCTCTCGTGGCTGCACTCCCTGACGACGCAGAAGCTCACCGACCTGGCACCACGCACCTCCACCGAAGCCCTCGTGCTCAGCCCCAAGGGACACATCGAGCACGACCTGCACCTCGTCGACGACGGGGAGGCGACCTGGGCGACGGTCGAGCCGGGCACCGCCGGCGCGCTCGTGGAGTGGCTGCGCAGGATGCAGTTCCTGCTGCGCGTCGAGGTGGACGACGTCACCGCGGACTGGGCGGTCCTCGGCGAGCCGGTACGGCGCGAGTCCCAGGACGGGGAGCCGCTCGCGTGGGTCGACGGCTGGCCTGCGACGTCCCCCGGCGGCGCGCGGTACTGCCCTCTGGACGACGACGAGCACCCGGGCGCGGACCGTCCCTGGCGTGAGGTGATCGTGCCGCGGACCGACCTCGCCCGGCACGTCGGCGACTGGGAGCTCGCGGGGACGTGGGCCGCCGAGGCCCTCCGCGTGGCCGCGTGGCGACCCCGGCTGGGGTTCGAGACGGACCACAGGACCATCCCGCACGAGATCGACCTGCTGCGGACCGCCGTCCACCTGGAGAAGGGGTGCTACCGGGGGCAGGAGACGGTCGCGCGGGTCCGGAACCTCGGGCGGCCTCCGCGCCGACTGGTGATGCTGCACCTCGACGGCTCGGGGCACCAGCTGCCTGCGCGCGGCGCCCAGGTGCTGCTCGGCGACCGTGCGATCGGGCACCTGACGACGAGCGCGAGGCACCATGAGCTGGGACCGATCGCGCTCGCTCTCGTCAAGCGCTCCGCCCCGGTGGACGCCGAGCTGGTCGTGGACGGCGTCGCCGCGGCGCAGGAGCCTATCGTCCAGGTGTGACCTGGTGTCAGCGACGACGGTCACGCCGCCTGGCAGGATGACGCCGTGACGACGCGGACGAGGGGGAGGGCATGAGCGACAACCTGGCGTACCAGGGACGCGCGGACCGGCTGCTGCGGCCGGAGTCCTTGGAGGGGCTGGAGCGGCCCGACGACGAGCAGCTGCTCACCCTGCGGGACGAGGCGGTCGACGAGGAGAACCAGATCTCCTACGTGCGCCGGCTGCTCCAGGGCCGCCTCGACCTGCTGCGCTTCGAGAAGGAGCGTCGCACCGGGAGCCAGCCTGCCGGCGCCGACCTCGGCGCGGCGTCGGACGACAGGGCGCTCGCGCGTGCACTCGGCAAGGTGCTCACCGCCCCACCCACCGGCGAGCTGCCCGTGCTCGCGCCCGGGCAGTCCGGGTCAGGCGTCGACGAGAACGCGGTGTCCGCGCACCGGCGAGCGGCGGAGGCGGCCGCCGGGGACGTGCGGCTGAGCGACGCCAAGACCCTGGACGACGCCGCGCTCGACGCAGCTCTCCAGCGCATCGCGGCGTTCGAGGTCGAGGTCTCCCGGAACCGTCGGCGCCTGCAGCGGGCGGCGGACACCGTGCTGGAGGAGGTCGCTCGTCGGGTGGAGGCGGGTCGTCTGCCCGCCGACCAGCTGCCGGCCGCGAAGCACGGGGACCCGAACCGCGTGGTGTGAGGCGACTCACCGCGGTACTGCTAGCGCTGGGCTTGCATTTGCTAGCTGGAGTTAGCACAATAGAGACATGACGGCGCTCAAGGTCACCGATCTCGGTGACTTCCTCAAGGAGCAGCGGCAGCACGCCAAGATGTCGCTGCGCCAGCTGGCCGAGCAGGCCGGGGTGTCGAACCCCTACCTGAGCCAGGTGGAGCGGGGGCTGCGCAAGCCGAGCGCCGAGGTGCTGCAGCAGATCGCCAAGGGCCTGCGCATCTCCGCGGAGGCGCTGTACGTCCGCGCCGGGATCCTCGAGGAGCGCGGCGACCGGGTCGAGGTCGAGGCCGCCGTGCTGGCCGACCCGTGGCTGTCCGAGCGACAGCGCCGGGTGCTGCTGGACATCTACCAGACCTTCCGGGCCGAGAACGAGCGGGACGCCGCGGGCGCGGACGAGCACGCCGCGGAGGTGATCGCCGGCGCCGTCCGCGCGACCGCCGAGCCCGAGGCCAAGCCGACCCGCAAGGCGGCGGCCGGCACCCGTGCCGCTGGGAAGCGGGCCGCGCGCAAGCAGGCAGCAGGCCGGCAGACGGCCGGGTCGTCGACGGCCCGCCAGGCCACGAAGAGGGCCGCGAGCACGACCCGCACGCGCAAGCAGGCGGCCGGCAGCGAGCCGGCCGGGGCGCCGTCCGCCGTGCAGGACAAGAGCCCGCAGGACGAGCGCAACCACGAGACCTCCTAGGGGTAGCCGGGCCGACGCCGGCGATCGCCGCGTCGCCTGCCCTAGGGCTGAACGACCACAGCCGGTCCGCGACTCGCGGAACCGGCACCGAGAAGAAGGAGGAAACGCTGATGAGCGTGACCGCTGAGCTGAAGAAGACCGCCACCGACACCGGCTACGCAGTCGTGGGGATCACCGACCTCGCCGTCGAGCGTGTGCGCGAGGCGCAGGCCCGCGCCGAGGCCGCGCGCGCCGAGATCAACCGGGTGCGGGTGGACGACGAGCTGAAGAAGCTGCAGGTGAAGGTCCAGCAGCTGCCGACCGTTGCCCTCGGCGCCGGGTTCGAGGCCGCTGGCAAGGCGGAGCAGACGTTCGACGCGCTCGCCACGCGCGGCAAGACGCTGGTCGAGCGGATCCGCGAGCAGCAGTCGACCAAGGAGATGCTGCAGGAGGCCCGCAAGACCCTGAGCCTGGGCAAGGCTGCGGTGAACACGGTCCGCAACCAGGCCGAGGAGACCGCTGAGGCCGCCAAGGAGACGGTTGCCGCCGCCGACCGCGAGGCCACCGACACGGTGGACGACGTCCGCAGCACCGCCCGCCAGAGCACCAAGGGCACCCGCGCCGCCGCCAAGCGCACCGCGGGCACCGCTCGCCGGGCCGCCGAGTCGACCAAGGGCGCCACGAAGGGCGCGGTCCGCAGCGCGAAGAAGACCGCCGAGGTCGCCGGCAAGGCCGCCGAGGACGCTTCCGAGAAGGTCGGCGACTGACCTCGGCGAGAGGCGACTGACCTCCGCGAGAGGCGACTGACCTCCACGAGAGGCGACTGACCTCCACGCCCTCGTTCTAGCCATGGGATCCTGCCACTTCGGTGGCGGGATCCCATCGTCTTTTCTTGGCGGTGAGCGCGACTCGAGATCCTCAGAGTGGTCGCTCCTGACGCGACACGCCGGCGTGTCCTGTCAGGAGTGACCATCTTGTTGGCGCCCGCACCGGCCGATAGACGGTCGCGGCACCTCAGGCTCCGGGCGCCGCCTCCCGCAGCGCCGCCAGGACGTCGCGAGCCGCGTCGTCCAGGAAGTGCTGCTGGCCGTCGTCCCCGACCTGGACGAGCGCGACGTCGGTGAAGCCCGCCTCCCAGAACGCGGACACGGCCTCGACGATCGCGTCGACGTCCGGGCCGCACGGGATCGAGGCGGCGACGTCCTCGGGCCGGACGAACTTGCTGGCCGCGTCGAAGCCGGCCGGAGTCGGCAGGTCCGCGTTCACGGACCAGCCGCCACCGAACCACCGGAACTGCTCGTGCGCGCGCTGCACCGCGGCGTCCTTCGAAGGGTCCCAGCAGATCGGGATCTGACCGATCGCCCGGGAGGCCGGCGCGCCGGTCCCGCGCGCGCTGTTCCACCCCTCGACGAGGTCGGCCTGCGGCTGCGTCGCGATGAGGTGGTCACCGAGGGGCGCGAAGCGCTGGCAGGACTTGTCGCCCGACACCGCCACGCCGATCGGGACGCCGTCCGAGGGCAGGTCCCAGATCCGCCCGGAGTCGACCCGGAAGTACTCGCCGTCGAAGGTCGTGAGCTCCCCCGAGTGCAGCGACCGGATGATGTCGATCGCCTCGGCGAGCATGTCCTGTCGGACGTCGACGCTCGGCCACCCCTCGCCGACCACGTGCTCGTTGAGGTTCTCGCCACTGCCGAGCCCGAGGGTGAACCGCCCGTCCGCGAGCAGCTGCAGGGTGGCGGCCTTCTGCGCGACGACGGCCGGGTGGTAGCGGACCGTCGGGCAGGTCACGTACGTCATCAGCTCGATGCGCTGCGTCGCCTGCGCGACGGCACCGAGCACGGACCACGCGTACGGGGCGTGCCCCTGGCTCGTGAGCCAGGGGGAGTAGTGGTCGCTGGACACGGCAAAGTCGAAGCCGACGTCCTCCGCGGCGACGGCGTAGCCCACGAGGTCCTTCGGGCCGCTCTGCTCCGTCATCAGGGTGTACCCGAACCTCGTCATGCCGCCACGTTTTCACGGCAGGGCAGGCGACGCATGGCCACCAACTACGCTCGGGCGGCGTGACTGGCGCCATCGCCTCCGGGGCCGCCGTCGTCGCCGAGGTGGTGCGCGGCGGCTTCGTCGAGTCCGCCCACCTGGGGCACGTCGTGGCCCTCTGCGCGGACGGCAGAGTGAGCGGTGCTCTCGGCGACCCCGACGTCGAGGTGTTCGCCCGGTCGTCCCTCAAGCCTCTGCAGGCCGTCGCGATGCTGCGCAGCGGCCTGGACCTCGACGGCGAGCTGCTCGCCCTCGCCTGCGCCAGCCACAGCGGCGAACCGTTCCACCTGGACGGCGTCCGCCGGATCCTCGCGTCGGCCGGCCTCGACGAGTCCGCGCTGCAGAACACCCCGGACTTCCCTTACGACGACGACGAGCGGGTCCGGTGGCGCTGCGCGGGAAGGCCCAAGGCGTCGGTCGCGCAGAACTGCTCCGGAAAGCACGCCGGGATGCTGGCGACGTGTGTGGCGGCCGGCTGGGACCCGGCGACGTACCGCGACCCGGACCACCCGCTCCAGCAGGCGGTCAGGCACGTCGTCCACAAGCTGACGGGCGGCCCGGTCGAGCACGTCAGCGTGGACGGGTGCGGTGCACCCCTCTTCTCGTGCAGCCTGGTCGGCCTGGCGCGGGCGTTCGCGACGCTCGCCACGGCGGACGCCGGCACACCGGCGGGACGCGTCGCGGCCGCGATCAGGGCTCACCCACGGTGGCTCGGCGGCACGAGCCGGGACGTCACCCAGCTGATCGAGGGCGTCGACGGGCTGATCGCGAAGGACGGCGCTGAGGGCGTCTACGCCGCCGCCCTTCCCGACGGGCGGGCGGTGGCGTTGAAGATCCTGGACGGCGGCGACCGGCCGCGTCCCGTCGTCCTCGCCGCCGCGCTCCGTGGTCTGGGTGTCGATGCTCCGGTGCTGGACGACGTGGCCCATGTCGCGGTGCTCGGGCACGGCGAGCCGGTGGGCGAGGTGCGCGCCGTCCCGCTGGCGGACGTGGAGCGGCCGTGAGGGCCGTCGTCCAGCGGGTCAGCCGTGCGTCGGTGACGGTGGACGGCGCGGTGGTCGGGGCGATCGACGAGCCCGGCCTGGTCGTCCTGGTCGGCGTGACGCACGACGACGGGCCGCAGCAGGTGGAGCAGATCGCGCGCAAGGTCGCCGACCTCCGCATCCTGCGCGACGAGAAGAGCGCGGCGGACGTCGGCGCCCCCGTGCTCGTCGTCAGCCAGTTCACGCTCTACGCGGACACGCGGAAGGGCCGCCGCCCGACGTGGAACGCCGCCGCCCCGGGCCGTGTGGCCGAGCCCGTCGTCGAGGCGGTGGTCGAGGCGCTGCGCGCCCGCGGGCTCACGGTCGCGACCGGTGCGTTCGGCGCCGACATGGCCGTGGAGCTGGTCAACGACGGGCCCGTGACGATCCTTCTCGAGGCGTGACGGCGTCGCCGAGGCCTGAGGACGTGGCCGAGGGTGGCGGAAGTGCATGATCACCGGGACACCTGCGCG
>JBKHWX010000256.1:0-7419 GCA_046566325.1 Actinomycetes bacterium
CCCCCCCCGGAAACGGGGTTGAGCAGGCCCATTCTGCTGCCCTGAGGCAGCCACCTCCCGCGCAGCGGTGCGGCATCGGCGCAACCGGGCGGATCAAACGTGCAGACCGACCGGCCTCCCAACAGCGGAGGAACGGATTATTGCGCGACGGCGTCGCGCCGGGCACGATGAATAACCGAGGAGGTGATATTCATGACTGGCGACCTGATCGACCGAGTCGCGCTTGCATGCCGGCTGAGGGACGTCCGCGAAGCTGCGGGAGTTTCCCAGGAGAAGGCTGGCGTCGCGATCGGGGTGTCGCAGCCGACCTACCAGCGCATCGAGGCCGGCGAGCGGCCGCTCAAGGGCGACGAGTTGATGCTGTTGGCCGACCTCTTCAACATCCGCGCCGCCCGCATCACCGGCGTGGTGGCGCTGGGCGAGCGGGTCCGCTACGCCGCCCGCACTGACGGGTCCCAGCCGCAGATGGCCGCGATGCGCGACAAGCTGCACGCCTACCTCGAGCTCGACGCCTACCTGACCGACCAGGGCGTCCCGACAGTGTGAGCCGCAACGAACGAGTCGCGCGCGCCCGCGCCGAGACTTTCCGGGACGAGCACGCGCTGGGCCTACGGCCGCTGGGTGACCTGTTCGAGCTCGCTCACGCCGCCATGCGCTGTGACGCGCTGGCCATGGACGCCGACGAGGTCGAGCACGGCCTGTCTATGCTCGACCCGGTCACGGGCCGCATCGCCATCGTCGTCGCCACCACGTCGCACCCTATGCGGCAGCGGTCCTCCCTAGCGCACGAGATCGGACATGTCGTCGGCGGCGACCTGGAAGCGGAGGCCGTCACGACCCCCGGGGAGCGCAGCCCCGCGGAGATCCAGGCCGACGCCTTTGCCCGACACCTGCTGCTACCGGTGGCCGCGCTGCGCGAGCGGTTCGGGCCCGAGGCTCGGCGGGCGCAGGTCGGCGAGGCCGAGTTGGCTGACGTCGTCCAGGAGTTCGAGGTGTCCCCGTCGCTGGCCGCGATCCAATTCCGAGAGGCCCGCCTCATCGACCGGACGACGTGCACGGGGTGGATGCCGCTGAGGACCGCCTCGGTCGCCGCGCGCTACGGGTGGCTGAGCCAGTACCAGGCCCTGGCGCTGGCCTCGACGCAACCGCGCGCTCCGCAGACCCTCATGCGTCGGGCGGTTGAGGGCTATCACCGCGGAATCGTCGACCTGGACGAGCTAGCGGCCTGGTATGGGGAGAGCCCCGACGAGCTGCGCGTGCAGCTCGGCCCACCCCGAGACGCGCCGGAGGAGAGCGACGAGTACACAGGCGGCGATCACATCGACGACCTCGACGAGGACCGGCCCCTGTTCCCGCCCGGGTTCGGAGCCGCCACGCCCACCTCGTGAGCATCCTGGTCGACGCCGGCCCCGCGTTGAACTTCCTCGCGGTCGGTCAGCAGAACGTACTGCTACAGGTGGCCACCTCCGGCGGTCTCCAGCTCGCCGTACCCGAGCGCGTGGATCGGGAGGTGGACGGCAAGGGCGCCATCGGGCGTTTCAAGCGCACCGCGGCCGTGGGTACGTGGCGACGGCTCAAGAGTGCCGGACACATCACCGTCCTGTCCGACGACCTCACGACGGCGACCTTCGCCGCCGCCGTCACTCGCATCAGCGGCAAGCCCGCGCAGAAGCGGATCGCCGACACAAGGAGCCTCGGCGAGATCATGGTGCTGGCCCACGCGTCCACCTTGGTGCAGGCCGGTACCACAGTCTTCGTCTTGATCGACGAGACCGACGGTCGCCGACGCTGTCAGCGGGAGCAGCAGTGGCTGGTCGGCAAGGGTGCTTCCGGCCGGCTGCACATGTGGAGCACGGGACAGGTGCTCAAGCAGGCCAACGCCGGGTGGTTCGTCGGCGGGCACACCTGGCAGCAGGTCTACAACCAGATGCGCCGCTTCGACGACGGCCTGCTCCCGCTCTGAATACGACGCCCCAGCCGGCGGGGCCGCAGCGACCACCACCACACCACGGATAGCCGATCATGGTCGTGAGGACCCGGCGCGTCGCCGGCGCGTCAGGGCCGTCGCGTCAGCTGGTCGGGCGGGGTCAGGCGGGCGCGGTCGAGCATGGCTGCGGCGCTCCCGCCGAAGGCGGTCAGCCGGCGGCGGAGCGGAGCAGGGATCCGCGGAACGGCCCGCATCGCCTGCGCCGTGACCCAGATCTGTCGTCGGGAGCTGGGGATGACCAGCTTGATGGCGGTGGGTCCGACCAGCCGGCTCTGAGCGACGACAGGCCCCAGCGCCCGCTGGTAGGCGGCGAAGCCCTGACGGTGGTCTCCGCCCGCGCGGACGAGCTCGCTGGCCAGCACATAGGCGCCGATGACCGCCAGACTGGTGCCGCCGCCGACGGCCGCCCCCGGGGAGTACCCGGCGTCGCCGACCAGCGCGACCCGGCCTTCGGTCCAGCCGTCCATAACCACCTGGCTGATGGAGTCCAGGTAGAGGTCGTCGGCCCGGTCCAGCTCGGCGAGCAGACGGGGCAGCTCCCAGCCGAGGTCGCCGTACAGCGCGCGGAGCAGCCTGCGCTGCTCGGGAAGGTCGTGCCGGTCGTAGTCGTGGAGCTGGTCCGTGCGCCACAGGAACACCACTCGCAGGCTGCTCCCGTCGCCCACCGGGTAGAGCGCCGCTGTGCGGCCCGGGACCGTGAACCCGAGCATGCGGTCCTGGAGGTGGAGGTGGTTGTCGACCGTGAACACCGCGAGGTAACCGCCGAGGAACCGGAGGAACGGCTCCTCCGGCCCGAAGACGAGCCGCCGGGTGACCGAGTGCAGACCGTCGGCTCCGACGAGCAGGTCGAACGTGCGCGGCCCACCGCGCTCGAACTCCACCTCGACGGTGTTCCCGTCGTCGTCCACCGCGGCGACCGAGTCGTCGAACACGAACTCCACCCGGTCGCGAGCCGCCTCCCACACGATCGTGGCCAGGTCGCCCCGCAGGATCTCGATGTGCCGCTCGGACACCCCCTCGCTCGCCATCTCGGCGGGCACGTCGACCGGCCGTCGTCCGGGACGGACGAGCGAGATGACACGTGTCGGAGTCCTGGCCTGCTCGACCTGAGGGAGCACGCCCATCCAGTCCATAAGCTCGACGGCGGGACCGAAGAGGTCCACCGCGTGCCCCTCGCCTCCGGCACGCAGACCTGCGGCTCGCTCGACCACCGTCGGCCGGAAGCCGAACCGGTGCAGCCAGTACGCCACGACCGGACCTGCGACACCGGCCCCGGAGACCAGGACACGAGGCCCGTGGACCGCCATGTCTGCCCCCGCTCCTCGCCACGCGCCCCTCGCAGGGCGGCGCCTACAACGCTCGGCCGGCTCCCTGCGGCCGCCAGACGACCAGCGCGGAGCCGGGGCCGAACGCCGACCGCTGGGGACGGCGTCCGTGCGGCACCTCGACCACGTCGCCGGCCGGTCCGGCCGCGAACACGCGCCGGGACCGCTGCAGCGCCGCGTATGCCTCCGCGAGCTCGTCCGCGAGCTCGGAGACCCTCTCCTGCAGCGCATCCACCTGGAGCTCGAGCTCGAGGATGCGCTTGATCCCAGCGAGGTTGACGCCGTCCTCCTGAGAGAGCCGCTGCACCTCGCGCAGGACGACGATGTCGCGCGCCGAGTAGCGCCGTCCCCGCCCGCTCGCCCGCGAGGGCGAGACGAGACCGAGCCGGTCGTACTGTCGCAGCGTCTGTGGATGCATCCCCGCGAGCTGCGCGGCCACCGAGATCACGAAGACCGGTGCGTCCTCGTCGAGGTGGCCGAGAGTCGAGTCGCTCATGCGGACTCAGCCCTCTCGGCCCGCCCCTCCCGCGGGTCCCAGCCGGACGTCGCGTCGCGGAAGGCCTCCACGGCGGCACGCGCGTCGTCGTTGAGCCGCTTCGGCGCGACGATCTGCAGGGTGACGAGCAGGTCGCCCTGGCCCTTGGAGGTCTTCACCCCCCGACCCTTGACGCGAAGGGTCCGGCCGGACGGCGACCCCGCAGGCACCTTGACGCGGACGGTCGAGCCGTTCAGCGTCGGGACCTGCACCTCCGCGCCCAGCGCCGCCTCGGCGAAGGTGACGGGCACGGTGATCCGCAGGTTGTCGCCGTCCCGGGAGAAGACCGGGTGCGGCGCGACGGAGACCGAGATGACGAGGTCGCCGCTCTCGGCTCCCGGCTCGCCGGGCTGGCCCTTGCCGCGCAGGCGGATCTTCTGGCCGTCCTTGACGCCCGCCGGGATGCGGGCGGTCACCTGCTGGCCCTCGCCCGGCCGGAGCGTGACGGTCGCACCCTCCACGGCCTGGGAGAAGGGCAGGGTGGTGGTCGCCTGGACGTCGGCGCCCCGCTCGGGGCCGCGGTGCCCGAACCGGTCGTACCCGCCGGCGCCGGCAGCGCCCGCACCGAAGAGCCCGCCGAGCAGGTCCTCGAAACCGGGCGGGACGCCGCCGGCCTGCTGCGACCCCGCGGTGGTGAAGCGGACGCGCTGCCCCCCACCGCCCGGGCCGGCGGCGCCGAACAGCCCGCCGAGCAGGTCCTCGAACCCGCCGGCGCCGCCGCCCGGCCCACCGGCCGTGAACCTCGCGCCGCCGGCCATCGCCCGGACGGCGTCGTACTGCTGCCGCTTCTCGGGGTCTGAGAGGACCGAGTAGGCCTCACCGACCTCCTTGAAGCGGGCCTCCGCCGACGCGTCGCCCGGGTTGGCGTCCGGGTGGAGCTTTCGGGCCAGCTTGCGGTAGGCCTTCTTGATCTCCGCGTCCGACGCGTCCTTGGAGACGCCGAGGTCCGCGTAGTAGTTCTTCTCGAACCAGTCCTGGCCGGTCATCGACGCCTCCTCTCGTTGTTCGTTCCGGACGTCCCGTCCGGCGTCAGCCCTGCCACCGCGGTCACTCGGGGTCGCTGACCCCGACCCGCGCCGGTCGCAGCACCTTGTCCCCGACCTTGTAGCCCGGCTGCATGACCGTGGTGACGGTCGTGGCCTGCACGTCGGGCGAGTGGGTGTGCATCAGAGCCTCGTGCACGAGCGGGTCGAACTCCTCGCCGAGCTCGCAGTACCGCTCGACGCCGTACCGGGAGAGGACGCCCTCCAGCTTCTCGGCGATCGCCGCGAACGGACCGTCGGTGAGGTCGCCGTGCTGGCGGGCGAAGTAGATGTCGTCCAGCACCGGAAGCATCGCCTCCACGAAGCCGGCGATCGCGCTCTCACGAGCGACGTCCCGATCGCGGTCGACGCGCTTGCGGTAGTTGACGAACTCCGCCTGCAGCCGCTGCAGGTCCTCGAGCCGTTCGGCCGCGAGCTGGGCGGCGGCACCCGCGAGCGCCTCGTCGTCCGCGGCGGGGGTCGACGTCAGGGCCTCTCGGACGCCGTCCGACTGCGGCGCGCTCGTCGCCGCATCGTGGTCGGGCTGAGCCTCGGGATGCCGTACCTGTCCCGTCTCCGGGTCGAGGCGGCGGCGGTCCCGGACGACGGGGCCCTCCTGCTGGAGAGCCTCGTCACCCGCTCCCTGCGCCTCGCTCTGGCTCGTCTGGTGTCGGAACGGTTCCGTCACTTGCGCTCGTCCTCGTCGACGATCTCGGCGTCCACGACGTCGTCCTCGGCGGGCGCCCCGGACGACGAGCCGGACGCATCGGCGGAACCGGCGCTCGCGCCGTCCCCGCCCTGGGCCTGAGCGGCGGCGTACATCGCCGAGCCCATCTTCTGGCTGACCGTGGACAGGTTCTCCTGCTTGGCCTTGACCGCCTCGACGTCGTCGCCGGCCAGCGCGGTCTTCAGCTCGTCGATCGCGCTCTTGACCTCGGTCTTGTTCTCCTCCGGCAGCTTGTCGTCGTTGTCGGAGAGGAACTTCTCGGTCGAGTAGAGGAGCTGCTCGGCGCTGTTGCGGGCCTCGGCCTCCTCGCGGCGCTTCTTGTCCTCCTCGGCGTGCTGCTCGGCGTCACGGATCATCCGCTCGATCTCGTCCTTCGGCAGGGCGCTGCCGCCGGAGATCGTCATCGACTGCTCCTTGCCCGTGCCGCGGTCCTTGGCGGACACGTGCACGATGCCGTTCGCGTCGATGTCGAAGGTGACCTCGATCTGCGGGATGCCGCGAGGCGCCGGCGCGATGCCGGTCAGCTCGAAGTTGCCCAGCGGCTTGTTGTGCCGCGCGAGCTCGCGCTCACCCTGGAAGACCTGGATCTGCACGCTCGGCTGGTTGTCGTCGGCCGTCGTGAAGACCTCCGAACGCTTGGTCGGGATGGCCGTGTTGCGCTCGATCAGGCGGGTCATGATGCCGCCCTTGGTCTCGATCCCGAGCGACAGCGGCGTGACGTCGATCAGCAGGACGTCCTTGCGCTCACCCTTGAGGACGCCGGCCTGCAGGGCAGCGCCCACGGCCACGACCTCGTCCGGGTTGACGCCCTTGTTCGGCTCCTTGCCACCGGTCAGCTCGCGGACGACCTCCGCGACGGCGGGCATACGGGTGGAGCCGCCGACGAGGACGACATGGTCGATGTCGTTGACGGAGATGTCCGCGTCCTTGATGACGTTGCGGAACGGAGCCTTGGTGCGCTCGAGCAGGTCCTTCGTCATCTGCTCGAACTGCGCCCGGGTCAGCTTCTCGTCGAGGTGGACGGGGCCGTTCTCGGTCATCGAGAGGTACTGCAGCGAGATGGTGGTGCTGGTCGCGGACGACAGCTCCTTCTTGGCCTGCTCGGCCGCCTCACGGAGCCGCTGCATCGCGATCTTGTCCTTGGACAGGTCGACGCCCGAGGAGTTCTTCACGGTCGTCACCAGGTGGTCGACGATCCGCTGGTCCCAGTCGTCGCCGCCGAGGTGGTTGTCACCACTCGTCGCGCGGACCTGGATGGTCGAGAAGTTGTCCTCGGGGTCCTTGCCGACCTCGAGCAGGGACACGTCGAAGGTTCCACCACCGAGGTCGAAGACGAGGATGAGCTCGTCCTCCTTGCCCTTGTCGAGGCCGTAGGCCAGGGCGGCAGCGGTCGGCTCGTTGATGATCCGCAGAACGTTCATGCCCGCGATCTCGCCGGCCTCCTTGGTCGCCTGCCGCTGCGCGTCGTTGAAGTACGCGGGGACGGTGACCACGGCGTCGGTGACAGGCTCGCCCAGGTACTCCTCGGCGTCCCTCTTGAGCTTCTGCAGCACGCGGGCGGAGATCTCCTGCGCCGTGTACTTCTTGCCGTCGATGGTCACCGACCAGTCGGTTCCCATGTGCCGCTTCACGGAGCGGATGGTGCGGTCGACGTTCGTGACCGCCTGCCGCTTGGCGATCTCACCGACGAGCGGCTCGCCGGACTTGGCGAACGCGACGACGGAGGGCGTCGTGCGCCCACCCTCGGCGTTCGCGATGACGGTGGGCTCGCCGCCCTCGAGGACGGAGACCACCGAGTTCGTCGTGCCCAGGTCGATACCGAC
>JBKHWX010000257.1:0-3633 GCA_046566325.1 Actinomycetes bacterium
GCTCGGCGTCCGACCGGCGCAGCTCGAGCCCCAGCCCGGGCCTTTCCGTCGACGGCGTGAGCGAGCCACCCGCCGGGTCGAGCGCGCCGTCGAAGAGCATGTCCTCGATGCGCGCGTGGTCGTGGAAGTACTCCAGGTGCCGCACCTTGGGGACGGCGCCCACGAACGCGGCGTGCAGGTTCGGCGCGCAGTGGGCCGACAACGGGACGCAGTGCGCCGCGGCGACGGCCGCCGCCTGGAGCCAGCCCGTGACTCCCCCGCAGCGGGTCACATCCAGCTGGAGGCAGTCCACGGCACCGGCTCGGCAGAGACGGAGAGCATCGATCTCGTCGAACACGTACTCTCCCGCGGCGACGTCCGGGAGCACCTGCCCGCGCACCAGCGCAAGCCCCCGCTCGTCGTCCGACGACACCGGCTCCTCGAACCAGGTGACCCGCTCGCTCTCCATCGCGTGTGCCATCCGCACCGCCTGCCCGGCGCCGTAGCCGCCGTTGGCGTCGACGAAGAGCTCGGTGTCAGGGCCGATCACGGAGCGGGCGAGGCCGATCCGGTCGAGGTCCCGCTGCTCGTCGCTCCCCCACGACTCACCGATCTTGATCTTCACCCGGGGAATGCCCAGCTCGTGCACCCACCGGCCGAGCTGCTCGCTCGTGCGCTGCGCGTCGTACGTCGTGAACCCGCCGCTGCCGTAGATCGGCAGGGTAGGCGTCCAGCGGCCGAGCACCTTGGCGAGCGGCTGGCCGAGGAGCTTGGCCTTCAGGTCCCACAGGGCGATGTCGACGGCAGAGATCGCGTTCGCCGCGAGCCCCCGGTACCCGATGTTGCGCACACGACGACGCATCGTCTCCTGATGCCCGCGGACGTCCAGCGCGTCCGCGCCGACCACGCACTGGGCAAGAACGTCGCGGACCAGCCCGACGGCGTGCGGTGACGTGTAGCTCCAGCCGAGGCCGGTGACGCCCTCCGCGGTGGGCTCGACCACGACGAGGGACGTCGAGTCCCAGGTGATCGTGCCGTCGGCCTCGGGCTGGTCGGTCGGCACGGTGTACGCGCTGACCTCGAGGGAGCGGACGGTGGGGTCCTGAGGGGAGGGAGGCACGGGATCAGTCCTTCCCCGCGAGCCGCCGGACGGCGAGACGCCCGGCACCGAGAGCACCTGCGCCGGCAGCGAGCAGGCCACCGGCCGCAGCCAGTCCGGCCCCCGCCGTCACCGCCCACTCGACCGGACGCGCCGGCGGAGAGGGGCGCTCCGCGTACGCCTGCTCGGGTCGCTGCCCGGCCGTTGCGGGGTCTCCGTGCAGGGCCGCGCGGAGCAGCTCGGCGAGGTGGACGGCGCGCCGCCCGCCGCTGTCCGTCTGCTCTATCTGCGTCCGGCAGCTGAAACCGTCGGCGAGTACGACCGCGTCGGACGACGCGTCCCGGACCTGCGGCAGGAGCACGCGTTCCGCGCAGCCGACGGACACCTCGTAGTGCCCGGCCTCGAACCCGAAGTTGCCGGCAAGCCCGCAGCACCCCGACTCCAGCACGTGCGGCTTCGCACCCATCTGCTTCATCAGCTCCGTGTCCGTCGAATAGCCCATGATCGCGTGGTGGTGGCAGTGGGTCTGGACGACGACCTCCCGGTCGATCTTCGGGGCCTCCCACCCGTCTGTGTGCTCGAGCAGCAGCTCGGCCAGGGTGAAGGTCTGGTCCCGCAGCCGGAGCACGTCCTGGTCGTGCGGGAACAGCTCGACGGCGTCGCTGCGGAACACCGCTGTGCAGCTGGGCTCCAGCCCGACCATCCGCGTGCCTGCCCTGATATGTGGCCGCAGGACGTCGACCGTGCGCTGCAGAACCGTTTTCGCCGTCGTCAGCTGGCCCGTGGAGATCCACGTCAGCCCGCAGCAGACCGGCCGGTCCGGGATCACCACCCGGTAGCCCGCACTCTCGAGGACCTCGACCGCGGCCTTTCCGATGTGTGGGTTGAAGTGGTTGGTGAACGTGTCCGGCCAGATCAGCACGTCGCCTCGATGCCCGTCGCCGCGTGGTCCGCGCCGCTCGTACCACTCCTGCAGGGTCTCGTCGGCGAACAGCGGCACGGTACGCCGCTGGTCGGCGCCCGCCATCGCCTTCGCGACGCTCGCGAGCCCGGGAGCCTGCATCAGGGCGTTCACGACCCGTGGTGCGAGTGCGGCGATGCGCGCCCACAGCGGCAGCCAACCCATCGAGTAGTGCGCCAGCGGGCGCAGCCGGCCCTCGTAGTGGTGGGACAGGAACTCCGCCTTGTACGTCGCCATGTCGACGTGGACCGGGCAGTCCCGCTTGCAGCCCTTGCACGCGAGGCACAGGTCCAGGGCGTCGAGGACGTCGTCCGAGCGCCACCCGTCGCCGATCGCGCCGCCGCGTGACAGGCCGTCCAGCATCTCGAACAGCAGCCGCGAGCGGCCCCGGGTCGAGTGCTCCTCCTCCCGCGTGACCATGTAGCTCGGGCACATGACGCCCTCGCCGGTGTGCCGCCGGCACTCGCCGACGCCGACACACCGCAGCACCGCCCGGCTGAAGCTGCCCTCGTCGTCCGGGTACTGGAAGTGGGTCTGCGGGGTGGGATGGCGGAAGTCGACGCCCAGCCGCAGGTGGCTGTCGAGCGGGTACGGCTCCGCGACCTTCCCAGGGTTCATCCGGTTGTCGGGGTCGAAGATGGCCTTGAACTGGCCGAACGCGCGCACGATCTCCGAGCCGAACATCTTCGGCAGCAGCTCGGCCCGCGCCTGCCCGTCCCCGTGCTCACCCGACAGCGAGCCGTGGTACCGCGCGACGAGGTCGGCGGCCTCCTCCAGAAACGACCGGAACGCCTTCACCCCGGAGGGTGTAACCAGGTCGAAGGGCACGCGACAGTGGACGCACGCCTGACCGAAGTGCCCGTACAGCGACGTGGTGGTGTAGCCGTACTTCTCGAACAGGTCCGTCAGGTCGCGCAGGTAGCTGCCGAGGTCCTTCGGGTCGACTGCGGAGTCCTCCCATCCCGGCCATGCGTCGGGCCGCCCCGGAACCCGAGCGGTCGCACCGAGCCCCGACTCCCGCACCTGCCAGATCTGCTTCTGGTGAGCGTCGTCGTCGAAGAGCTGGACGTCGTCGTCGTCGAGGCTCTTGCCGAGGTGTCGAAGCATCTCCTCGGCGTGGTGCCGCGCCTCGTCCTTGGTGTCGCCGCCGTGCTGGACGACGAGGAACGCCTTCCCTGCCGGGAAGTAGTGCATCGCCTGGGGATGCAGCTTCTTCTGCCGCTCGAAGTCGATGATGCGGTGGTCCATGCCCTCGACAGCGGTGGGGTTGGACTCGTTGACCGCCGGGACGGCGTCACCTGCGTCGGCGATGGTGTCGTACGCGAGGACGACGAGCACCATCTCGGGGACGACGGGCACGAGCTTGACCTCGGCCCGCAGCACGGTGACGAGAGTGCCCTCGGAGCCGACCAGCGCCTGCCCGACGTCGAACCCCATCTCCGGAAGAAGCGAGTCGAGGCAGTAGCCGGAGACCCGCCGAGGGATCTTCGGGTAGCGGGTGCGGATCTCGCTCATGTAGTGGTCTCGCAGCGCGCGCATCTGCTGGTAGACCTCGCCGCGCCGTCCGCCTTCTCGGACGATCTGCTCGTACTCC
>JBKHWX010000258.1:0-9424 GCA_046566325.1 Actinomycetes bacterium
GGCCAGCCCGGCGGCGGCCCGCTGCATCAGCGCCCCCTCCGGTACCCGGCTCATCGTGACCTGCTCCGCGCGCCGGACGGCCTCGACGGACGACGCCTCGATCACTCCCGCTCCCTCCCGCCCTCGCCTCTCCGCTCCGCGACAACGACGGCCGAGGCGATGCCCGCGTCGTGGCTCAGCGAGAGGTGGAACGCGTCGACGCCCAGCTCGGCCGCCCGCGCGGCCACGGTGCCGGTGACGGCGAGATGCGGGCGGCCGTCGTCCTCGCGGTGGACCGTCGCGTCCTGCCACCGCAGGCCGACCGGGGCGCCCAGCGCCTTCGCCAGGGCCTCCTTGGCGGCGAAGCGCGCGGCGAGCGACGCGACCGCGAGGCCCCGCTCGGCCGGCGTGAACAACCGCTCTGCCAGGCGTGGGGTGCGGTCCAGGTAGCGCCCGAACCGTTCGATGTCGACCACGTCGATCCCGACCCCGACGATCACGGCCAGCCTCGCGACGTCCGCACGGCGCCGCCTGTCCGCTTCGGCACGACCGGTCCGCCGCTACTCGACGGTCACCGACTTGGCGAGGTTGCGCGGCTGGTCGACGTCCAGGCCCTTGGCGGTCGCGAGCTCGCAGGCGAACACCTGCAGCGGCACGACCGTCACCAGCGGGGCGAGCAGCGGAGGCGTCGCCGGGACGTAGATGACCTCGTCGGCGTAGGGCAGCACGTCGGCGTCGCCCTCCTCCGCGATGACGAGGGTCCTCGCCCCGCGCGCCCTGATCTCCTGGATGTTCGAGACGACCTTGTGGTGCAGCGAGTGCGGCGACGACGGCGAGGGCACCACGACGAACACCGGCTGGCCGGGCTCGATCAGGGCGATGGGCCCGTGCTTGAGCTCGCCCGCCGCGAAGCCCTCGGCGTGGATGTACGCCAGCTCCTTGAGCTTCAGCGCCCCTTCCATCGCGACGGGGAACCCGACGTGCCGGCCCAGGAACAGCACGGCCCGGGTGTCGGCCATGAACCGGGCGATCTCGCGCACCCGGTCCATCCCGTCGAGGACCTTCTGAATCTTGTCGGGCATCGCGTGCAGCTCGCGCAGCACCTCGGCGGCGTCCTCCGCGTAGCGGTCGCCCCGCAGGCTCGCCAGGTAGAGGCCGAGCAGGTAGCAGGCCGTGATCTGCGCCAGGAACGCCTTCGTCGACGCCACCGCGATCTCCGGCCCAGCGTGAGTGTAGAGGATGGCGTCCGACTCCCGGGGGATCGTCGAGCCGTGCGTGTTGCAGATCGAGAGGGTCCGCGCGCCCTGCTCACGGGCGTAGCGCACGGCCATCAGCGTGTCCATCGTCTCGCCGGACTGCGAGATCGAGACGACGAGCGTCCGATCGTCCACCACCGGGTCCCGGTAGCGGAACTCGTGGGAGAGCTCGACCTCGACGGGGATGCGTGTCCAGTGCTCGATCGCGTACTTGGCCACCTGCCCGGCGTAGGCGGAGGTGCCGCAGGCGAGGACGACGATCTTGTCGATCGCGCGCAGCTCCGCCTCGCTGATCCGCAGCTCGTCGAGGACGAGCCGGCCTTCGGTGTCCGTGCGTCCGAGCAGCGTGTCGGCGACCGCGTGCGGCTGCTCGTGGATCTCCTTGTCCATGAAGCTGCCGTAGCCGCCCTTCTCCGCGGCGGCCGCGTCCCACGTGACGGAGAACCGCTTGCCCTGCGCAGGAGTCCCCTCGAAGTCCGTGATCTCGACGGCGTCGGCGCTGATCGTGACGACCTGGTCCTGGCCGAGCTCGATCGCCTCGCGCGTGTGCGAGATGAAGGCGGCGACGTCACTGCCCAGGTAGCTGGCGCCGTCCCCCAGACCCACGACGAGCGGCGAGTTGCGCCGGGCACCGACGACCGTCCTGGGCTCGTCGGCGTGGACGGCGAGCAGCGTGAACGCGCCCTCGAGCTGCTGGCACGTGCGCCGCATGGCCTCCGACAGGTCGCCGACCTTGCCGTACTCCCGGGCGATCAGGTGCGCGGCGACCTCCGTGTCGGTCTCGCTGCCGAACTCGACGCCCTCCGCCTCGAGCCCGGCCTTCAGCATCGCGAAGTTCTCGATGATCCCGTTGTGGATCACCGCCACCCGACCGTCCTCACCGCCGACGTGCGGGTGCGCGTTCTCGTCGGTGGGCGCTCCGTGCGTCGCCCAGCGCGTGTGGCCGATACCCGTGGTGGACGGCGGCAGGGGGTTCTCCTCCACGTCCTGCAGCAGGTTGGCCAGCTTGCCCGCACGTTTGCGCGTCGCGACGCCGTTCGGAGTGACGAGCGCCACTCCGGCGGAGTCGTAGCCGCGGTACTCCAACCGGCTCAGACCTTGGAGGACGACGTCCAGCGCCTGCGCGCCGCCCGGCGCGCCCACATACCCCACGATTCCGCACACCCGCCGTAGCGTATCCGTGCCTGCGCCGGTGACCGTGGCGTCGTCCACAGGCGGCACAATGCCTCGCGTGTCTTCGGCAGCCTCGGCCGCGCGCTACGCCGACAACGCGGTGGTCGGCCCGTCCACCCACGCGTCGGACGGCGGCACCTCGCCCTATGTGGTGATGGACCGTCCGTCCTGGGCGGCCCTCGCCGCCTCGACCCCGCTGCCCCTGACGGAGTCCGACGTGCGGCGCCTGCGAGGGCTGAACGAGCGGATCGACCTGGCGGAGGTCGACCAGATCTACCTGCCCCTGTCACGGCTGCTGAACCTCTACGTCGCCGGGACCCACCGGCTGCACGAGGCCACGTCCACGTTCCTCGGCGAGGCGCCCGCCCGGACGCCGTACGTGATCGGCGTCGCCGGCTCGGTCGCCGTCGGCAAGTCGACGACCGCCCGCGTGCTGCGGGAGCTGCTCGCCCGCTGGCCCGACACCCCCCGGGTGGAGCTGGTCACGACCGACGGCTTCCTTTATCCGAACGCGGAGCTCGAGCGACGGGGGCTCATGCAACGCAAGGGGTTCCCGGAGTCCTACGACCGACGCCGGCTCCTGCGGTTCGTCGCCGACGTGAAGTCGGGCGCGGAGGATGTCCGCGCACCCCTCTACTCGCACCTGACCTACGACAACGTGCCCGGCGCCGAGGTCGTGGTCCGGCGTCCCGACGTCCTCATCGTCGAGGGCCTGAACGTGCTCCAGCCCGCTCGCCCCCACCAGGACGGCCGGCAGGGCATGACGGTAAGCGACTACTTCGACTTCTCGATCTACGTGGACGCGCGGACGGCGGACGTGCGGTCCTGGTACGTCCAGCGCTTCCTCCGGCTGCGGCAGACCGCGTTCTCACGCCCCGAGTCGTACTTCCACTGGTACGCGTCCTTGTCCGACGAGGAGGCCGTCGCCCGGGCGGAGCAGATCTGGCGCGACATCAACGAGCGGAACCTCGTCGAGAACGTGCTCCCCACCCGGGGCCGAGCGCGGCTGGTGCTGACGAAGGGCCCCGACCACGCCGTCCAGCGGATCCGCCTGCGCAAGCTGTGACCGGCGCCTCGCCGACAGTACCGCCGGTGGCGGAAGTGCATGATCACGAGTGGTGGCGGCGCTAGGCGAGGGCCAGCCGCTCCTTGACGACACCGGCCAGCGTGTCGGCGACCCGTTGCGCCTGCTCGGCGTCGACCGCCTCGACTATGACCCGCACGAGGGGTTCGGTGCCGGAGGGCCGCAGCAGCACGCGCCCGGTCTCGCCCAGGTCGGCCTCGGCCGCCTTGACGGCCGCGACGAGCCGGTCGTCGCTTCCCGTCCGGCTCTTGTCCACCCCTGGGACGTTCACCAGCACCTGCGGCAGCTTCTCGATCCCGGAGGCGAGCTCGGCCAGCGGCAGCTTCTTCTGGGCGACGCGAGCGAGCAGGTGCAGGCTGGTGAGGACGCCGTCCCCGGTCGTCGCGAAGTCGAGCAGCAGCACGTGCCCCGACTGCTCGCCGCCGAGGCTGTAGCCGCCTCGCCGCATCTCCTCCAGGACGTAGCGGTCGCCGACCGCCGTCTGCACGCAGCGGATGTCCGAGGCCTCCATCGCCAGCTGCAGCCCGAGGTTGCTCATCACGGTCGTGACGAGCGTGCAGTCCGAGAGCCGTCCCGCCTCGGCGAGGGCGATCGCGAGGATGCCCATGATCTGGTCGCCGTCGACCACCTGCCCGGAGGCGTCCACCGCGAGGCACCTGTCGGCGTCCCCGTCGTAGGCGACGCCCACGTCAGCCTCGTGCTCGACGACTGCCGCCTGCAGCGGCTCGAGGTGGGTCGAGCCGTGCCCCTCGTTGATGTTCAGCCCGTCGGGGGCGGCGCCGATGACCACGACGTCGGCTCCGGCGGCGCGCAGGGCGGCCGGACCGACCTCGCTCGCCGCGCCGTGCGCGCAGTCGACCACCACCTTCAGGCCGCCGAGCCGATGCGGGATCGTGCCCACGAGGTGCTCGACGTACGCGGTGCCGCCGGTGCTGTCGCGGCGGATGCGGCCGACGTCGCGGCCGGTCGGGCGGTTCCAGTCCTCGCGCAGGCGCTGCTCGATGGCGTCCTCGAGCTCGTCCGCCAGCTTGTGCCCACCACGGCTGAAGAACTTGATGCCGTTGTCCGGCATCGGGTTGTGGGAGGCGGAGATCATCACGCCGAGGTCCGCCCGCCTCGCCTCGACGAGATGCGCGACCGCGGGCGTGGGCAGGACGCCGACGTCCTCGACGTCCACGCCGGCGCTCGCCAGACCGGCGGTCACGGCAGCGCCGAGGAACTCGCCGGACGCGCGCGGATCGCGGCCGACGATCGCTCGTGGACGGGGCCCGGAGAACTCGCCGACCTCGGCGAGCACGTGGGCTGCCGCGACGGCGAGGTCGAGCGTCAGCTCGGCGGTGACGTCGACGTTCGCACGCCCTCGGACGCCGTCGGTTCCGAAGAGTCTCGGCACAGCGGTCGTCCTACCGCTTGCTGTACTGCGGAGCCTTACGGGCCTTCTTCAGACCGGCCTTCTTGCGCTCCGTGCTGCGGGCGTCACGGGTGAGGAAGCCGGCCTTCTTCAGGCCCGGCCGGTTCGCCTCGACGTCGATCTCGCCCAGCGCACGCGCGATGCCGAGCCGCAGGGCGCCGGCCTGGCCGGACGGGCCGCCGCCGCCGAGCCTGGCGATGACGTCGAACCTGCCCTCCAGCTCGAGCACACGGAACGGCTCGTTCACGAGCTGCTGGTGCACCTTGTTCGGGAAGTAGCTCTCGAGGTCGCGGCCGTTGATCTTCCACGACCCGTTGCCGGGGATGAGACGGACACGTGCCACGGCCCGCTTCCGTCGGCCCGTGGCGGCACCGGGGGCCATGATCGACGTACCGGCTCCCGGGGTCCCCGGGGTCGCGCTGGTGTAGCTGCTGGGGGCGTCCTCGAGGTCGTCGATCTGGACGTCAGCGGTGGTCTCGGACAAGGCTCTCCTCGGTTCTGCGCCGCCTGCGACAGCGGTCCCTCGTCGTGCTAGCGGTCTGGTGGGCAGGCCCGCTACTGCGCGACCTGGGTGATCTGGAACGGCTGCGGCTTCTGTGCGGCGTGGGGGTGCTCAGGGCCGGCGTAGACCTTCAGCTTGCGGAGCATCTGCCGGCCGAGGCTGTTCTTGGGCAGCATCCCGCGAACGGCCTTCTCCACGACCCTCTCGGGAGACTGGTCGAGCAGACGCTCGTAACCGGTCGCTCGAAGGCCGCCCGGATACCCCGAGTGCCGGTACGCGAGCTTCTGCTCGCGCTTGTTGCCGGTGAGCGCCACCTTGTCGGCGTTGACGATGACGACGAAGTCGCCGGTGTCCACGTGTGGCGCGAAGACTGGCTTGTGCTTACCCCGCAGCAGCGCGGCCGTCTGGCTGGCGAGCCGCCCGAGGACGACGTCCGTCGCGTCGATGACGTGCCAGGAACGCTCCACGTCGCCGGGCCGGGGGGTGTACGTGCGCACAGTCGTAGCCTTCGTTTCGAGAGGTGTCGGTGCGCGACGTCCGTGAGAGCACGGAACCGCCACGCCAGTACCCGCGGCCGCCCTGATCGAGGGACGCCGCGGGCACAACGACTAGCCAGGTTACCTGGGGCGATCCGCGGCGGTCAAAACGCCCCAGGCGGGGCCGAGCCGACGCCGCGCACGAACGCGGCGGGCGACGCGGCGCCTACCAGCGGGCGTCGTCGTCCTCGATGATGTGCATCGCGGCCTCCTCGGCGCTGGCGGCACCGCCGTCGACGCCGACGTCGCGCGCGACGACGTCCTTCTCGGTGTCGCTGTGCGCACCCTCGTCAGGTGCGACGAGACGTCCGGCGCGAGGGCCGCCGACCTGGTCGTCGACGAGCTCGCCGTCCGTGTCGATCGAGTCGCCGAGGCCGTCGTAGCCGTAGTCCTCGCCCGTGTCGTCGGGAATCTCCTGCGCGAGCCGCTGGTCGAGCGTCTCGCCCTCGCGCTCCTCGACCCCGGTGGTGCCGAACTTCGTGACCGCCAGGGGTCTCTCCGGGGGCGAGTAGCCGGGCAGCATGTCGTCCGCGTCGGGGTCGCCCAGCGCGTTCTCGTAGTCGGGCTCGGTGTCCCCCTGCTGGGCTGCGTCGGCGTCGGGCTGGTAGACGCTGTCACCGAAAAGCCCGCTGTTGGTCGGCTCGCTCATGACTCGACTCTCCCACCGGCGCAACAGCCCCGCGACGTCAGGCTCGGCGCGCACGCGCGCGGCGAGCACGCTCACCGAGGAGGTCGTCCGGTGGATAACGGACCTCCTCCAGGGTCAGGCCGGAAGCCGGCATCACCGCCACGCCGGGGTCTCGGGCCTCCGCACCGAGCACGTCTGCCAGCCAGCCCGGGGGACGTCGTCCCTCGCCGACCGCCACCGACCCACCGACGAGCGCGCGCACCATGTGGTGGCAGAACGCGTCGGCGACGACGTGTGCGACCGCAAGCCCGTCGTCGTCCCGGTACCAGTCGAGCGCGAGCAGGGTCCGGACCGTGCTCGCACCTTCCCGGGGACGGCAGAACGGCAGCCAGTCGTGCTCGCCGAGCAGCGCCTGACAGGCGCGGTGCATGAGGGGCACGTCGAGCTCGCGCCGGTGCCACACCACGTCCCAGCGGCGCAGCGGGTTGCGCAGGTGCGGGGCGTCGGCAAGACGGTACGCGTACCGACGGGACGTCGCGGAGAACCGTGCGTCGAAGCCTTCCGGTGCTCTCGTGGCAGACCGGACGACGACGTCGGGCTGCAGCACGCCGGCGAGCCGCCGCAGCAGCGCGACCTCGGGAGGGTCGGGGCTGCGGCCAGGGACGGCGCGCCAGACGGCCTCGGGCAGGTCGATGTGTGCGACCTGCCCGCGGGCGTGGACGCCGGCGTCGGTCCTGCCGGCGACCGTCGGCCTCGGCGAGGGGTCGAGGCGCAGGACGCGACCCAGCGCCGTCCTCAGGTCGCCCTCGACCGTGCGGAGCCCGGGCTGCTCGGCCCAGCCGGAGAATGCCGTGCCGTCGTATGCGATGTCCAGCCGCACGCGCACGGACCCGCCATCCCCCGGCGGGGTGGCGGGTCCGTCGAGCACGAAGACGCCTGTGATCAGGCTCTGTCCTCCGGGCCCTGGGCCCGGTCGGCGTCCGCATCCTCCGCCGGCACCGTCGGCTCGGTCGAGGCGTCGGGGTCGGTCGAGGCCATCGGCTCCGCCGGCTGGGCTGCCTCGGTCTCGGCTGCCTCGGTCTCGGCCGACGCGGTCTGCGCCTCGGCCGACTCGGTCTCGGCCGCCTCCGTGCCGACCGTCTCGGCCTGTGCCTCGCTCGGCGTGGCGGCCGCCGGCTGCGGCTGCTGTGCCGCCCGGCGGGTGGCAGCCTCCGCCTCCGCAACCGTCGCCTTGCGGGCGACCGACTCCAGCACCAGCTCGATGACCGCCATGGGGGCGTTGTCGCCCTTGCGCGGACCGATCTTCGTGATGCGGGTGTAGCCGCCCTGGCGCTCCGCCATGGCCGGGGCGATCTCGGTGAACAGGAAGTGCACGACCGACTTGTCGCGGACCACCGTCATCACCCGACGTCGAGACGCGAGGTCCCCCCGCTTGGCGAAGGTGACCAGCCGCTCGGCGAGCGGGCGCAGCCGCTTGGCCTTCGCCTCGGTCGTCGTGATCCTGCGGTGCTCGAACAGCTGGGTGGCGAGGTTCGCCAGGATCAGCCGCTCGTGGGCCGGGCCGCCGCCGAGCCGCGGACCCTTCGTGGGGGTAGGCATGCTGTCTCTCCTCGGTCAGGGACTCGACGCGATCCGCCCTCGGTCGGCAGTACCCGGCGGTCGGTCGAGTGCGCTCGGGTCAGTACTGCTCGTCCTCGGCGAAGGACATGTCGTCGTCCCCGAAGTCGGAGACCGCGGTGCTCGGGTCGAACCCAGGCGGGCTGTCCTTGAGGGAGAGGCCCATGCTGACGAGCTTGGCCTTGACCTCGTCGATCGACTTGGCGCCGAAGTTGCGGATGTCCAGCAGGTCCGCCTCGCTGCGGGCCACGAGGTCGCCGACCGTGTGGATCCCCTCGCGCTTCAGGCAGTTGTAGGTGCGGACCGTCAGGTCCAGCTCCTCGACCGGCAGGGCGAGGTCGGCGGCGAGGGCGGCGTCCGTCGGGGACGGGCCCATGTCGATCCCCTCGGCCTCGACGTTCAGCTCGCGTGCGAGGCCGAACAGCTCGACGAGGGTCTTGCCGGCGCTCGCCATCGCGTCGCGCGGCAGCGTGGACGGCTTGGTCTCGACGTCCACGACCAGCCGGTCGAAGTCGGTGCGCTGCTCGACACGCGTCGCCTCGACCTTGTACGTGACCTTCAGAACGGGCGAGTAGATGGAGTCGACGGGGATCCGGCCGATCTCGGCGTCACCGGACTTGTTCTGCGCGGCGGAGACGTAGCCGCGACCGCGCTCGACGGTCAGCTCCATCTCGAGCTTGCCCTTGCCGTTGAGCGTCGCGATGTGCAGGTCAGGGTTGTGGACCTCGACGCCCGCGGGCGGCGCGATGTCCGCGGCCGTCACCGTCCCGGGGCCCTGCTTGCGCAGGTACATGACGACGGGCTCGTCGTGCTCGCTGGACACCACGAGCGACTTGATGTTGAGGATGATCTCGGTGACGTCTTCCTTCACACCGGAGACGGTCGAGAACTCGTGCAGCACGCCGTCGATCCGGATGCTGGTGACGGCGGCGCCGGGAATCGACGAGAGCAGCGTGCGCCGTAGGGAGTTGCCGAGGGTGTAGCCGAAGCCGGGCTCGAGGGGCTCGATGACGAACCGCGAGCGGTGCTCGGAGAGACCGTCCTCGTGGAGGGTGGGGCGCTGAGCGATCAGCAAGGGGGTTTCCTTTCCGACAGAGTCCGCCATATGACTCTGACCGTGGCGTCGTCCACCGGGTATCGGTCCACCCGGTGGACACCCGGCGCGGTGCGTAGAACCTTGCGCCGGGTGTGAAAGGTCAGCCTGGGCGAAGCCCAGTCCGAGCCTTCGGGGGGTGCAC
>JBKHWX010000259.1:0-12252 GCA_046566325.1 Actinomycetes bacterium
CAGGTCATGAGTCCCAGCGACGAGCCCCGGCTTGCTGGGCGGCAACCCTCCTCCGCGGTGGGGTGCCCCGGGTGATGACCGGGTCGGCCGTCCTTCCGGCGGTCGGCAAGCGCGGACCCGCGGCACGGGTCCGAGAGATCGAGGAGGACCTGCCGTGATGTGTCGAATGTTCTACTGAGGCCGCCGCCTTCCCTCCCCGCCAGGCGCCTTCACGGGCGGCCGGGAGATGTCCCGCGGCAGGGCTCGAAGCATTCGTTTCGGGCACGCCTGCGACCTCACCACAGCACCACCCAGCGCACGTGACGAGCACAACGAGACACCGGAGCTGACAAAGACATGACCGAGGGATGGTCCTTCGAGACGCGCCAGATCCACGCCGGGCAGACGCCGGACGTGGCGACGGGGGCGCGCGCCCTGCCCATCTACCAGACGACGTCCTACGTCTTCCGTGACACCCAGCACGCGCAGAACCTGTTCGGGCTCAAGGAGTTCGGCAACATCTACACGCGGATCATGAACCCGACGACGGACGCCGTCGAGCAGCGCATCGCGGGCCTGGAGGGCGGCGTCGGCGCCCTGCTCGTCGCCTCGGGCCAGTCGGCCGAGACGATCGCGCTGCTCAACGTCGCCGAGACCGGCGACCACATCGTCGCCAGCCCGCGCCTCTACGGCGGCACCTACAACCTGCTGCGCTACACCTTCGCCAAGCTGGGGGTCGAGGTCTCGTTCGTCGAGAACCCCGACGACCTCGAGTCGTGGCGGGCCGCGGTCCGGCCGAACACCAAGGTCTTCTTCGCGGAGAGCATCGCCAACCCGCAGCAGGACGTCCTCGACATCGAGGGCGTCGCGGGCGTGGCACACGATGTCGGCGTGCCGCTGGTCGTCGACAACACGATCGCGACGCCGTACCTGCTGCGTCCTCTCGAGTGGGGCGCGGACGTCGTGATCCACTCGGCGACGAAGTACCTGGGCGGTCACGGCACCTCGATCGCCGGAGTCATCGTCGACGGGGGCGCGTTCGACTACGCGGCGTACCCCGAGCGCTTCCCCGGCTACAACCAGCCGGACCCCAGCTACCACGGCCTCGTGTACGCGCGTGACCTCGGCGTCGGCAGCCCCCTCGGGGCCAACCTCGCCTACATCCTCAAGGCACGCGTGCAGCTGCTGCGCGACCTCGGTCCCGCGTTGTCCCCGTTCAACGCCTTCCTCATCTCGCAGGGCCTCGAGACCCTGAGCCTGCGCGTGGAGCGGCACGTCGAGAACGCGAAGCGGGTGGCGGCCTGGCTCGAGGGCCGCGACGAGGTGCTGAGCGTCAGCTACGCGGGGCTCGAGAGCAGCCCGTGGCACGAGCGCGCCCGCAAGTACCTGCCCCGGGGCGCGGGCGCCGTCCTCGCGTTCGAGATCGCGGGAGGGCTGGAGGCGGGCCGCCGGTTCGTGGAGGCACTGACCCTGCACAGCCACGTCGCGAACATCGGCGACGTGCGCAGCCTCGTCATCCACCCGGCGTCCACGACCCACAGCCAGCTGAGCGAGGAGGAGCAGCTCGCGGCCGGCGTCACCCCGGGCCTGGTCCGGCTCGCCGTGGGCATCGAGCACATCGACGACATCATCGCGGACCTGGAGGCAGGCTTCACCGCGTCCAAGGGAGCCTGATGTCCGTGGCCACCGTCCCGTTGTCCTCGGTTCCGGGTGCCGGGCACGGCACCCGGAACCGGAGGAGCCCGGCCTCGGGCGGCTGGCGCGAGGGCGACCCGGTGGGCCGCCGGCTCTTCGCGGACCTGGGAGCACGCTGCCTGGAGGCAGGCGGCGCGCTCCCGGAGGTCCGGGTCGCCTACGAGACCTGGGGCGAGCTGTCGCCGTCGGCCGACAACGCGGTCCTGGTGCTGCACGCGCTCACCGGTGACAGCCACGTGGTCGGCGGGGTGGAGCCGGGGCACGCGACGCCGGGATGGTGGGACGGCCTTGTCGGCCCCGGCCGCCCCCTCGACACCAACCGCTACTTCGTGGTCGCACCCAACGTGCTGGGCGGGTGCCAGGGGACGACGGGGCCGTCGTCCGAGGCGCCGGACGGCCGGCCGTGGGGCAGCAGGTTCCCGTTCGTGACCGTCCGAGACCAGGTGGCGGTCGAGGCGGAGCTCGCCGACCACCTGGGCATCTCGTCCTGGGCGCTCGTCGTCGGCGGCTCCATGGGCGGGATGCGGGCCCTGGAGTGGGGCGTGACGTACCCCGACCGCGTCGAGCGGCTGCTGGTGCTGGCGGCGACGGCCTACGCCACGGCGGACCAGATCGCCTGGTGTACCCCGCAGCTCGCCGCGATCCGCGGGGACGCCGGGTTCCACGGCGGGGACTACTACGACGTCGGCACGGGCGTCGGGCCGGAGGCGGGGCTCGGCATCGCCCGCCAGATCGCGCACGCCACGTACCGCAGCGGGCTGGAGCTCGACATGCGGTTCGGGCGGCGTCCGCAGACGGGGGAGCGGCCGATCGGGGGCGGCGGCCGGTACGCAGTCGAGTCGTACCTGGAGCATCATGCGGGCAAGCTCGTGGGACGCTTCGACGCCAACTCCTACCTCGTGCTGACCGAGGCGATGAACTCCCACGACGTGGGGCGCGACCGAGGGGGCGTCGCCCGAGCCCTGCGCCGTGTCGAGGCGCGGACGGTGGTCGTGTCGGTCGACAGCGACCGGCTCTACCCGACCCGCCTCTCGCAGGAGATCGCCGCGGGAATCCGCTCGTGCGACGGCGTCCAGGTCCTCTCGTCCCCGTACGGTCACGACGGCTTCCTCGTGGAGGCGGAGGCGGTGGGGCAGCTGGCGGGCGACCTGCTCGACGGCGCCGGGCCCGGGGTCAGCGCGGGTGCGGGTCGCGCACGGCCGCTGCGGGACCTGCGGCGAGACTGACGCACTCGCGCAGCTCCGCCCAGCTCGCCTGGAAGCCGGGATGGAGCGGCAGCTCGTCCACCTCGTCGACCGCGACCCAGCGGACGGCCTCGGACTCCCGGGTCACCGCGTGGGGCGAGACGGGCCCGGCCGGGACGCCGACCACGGCCTCGTAGGTCCAGTCGACGTGGTCGGTGGTCACCACGGTCGCGAGCACGTGGACGTCGCGCGGGGGCACGTCCGTCTCCTCGTGCGCCTCCCGCAGGGCGGCGGTGGCGGCGTCCTCGTGGCTGTCACGGGCGCCTCCCGGCAGGCCCCACGTGCCGCCGTGGTGCGTCCAGACCGCCCGAAGCTGCAGCAGGACGCTCGTCGTCGGGTCGCCGGTACGCCGTCCAGCAGGCTCGGAGCGGACGAGCAGCAGACCCGCGGCGCCGAACAGCCCCCAGTGCCGGTGCCCGCACCGGCACTGCACCCAGCCGTTCCCGTCTCCGGCAGCCACGGCATCACGCTACGGGTAGCCCGGCGCCTCGGCCGCCGTGGCCCTTCCCGCGTCCGCCCTCGCGCTCCGGCCGTGCGCGCATGTCCCCGCCCGCATGATCGGGTAGCGTCGGCCCACGTGCCGGGCACCCTGCCGACGGCACGGTCGCCGGCGGTTCGCAGCGGAGGAGGTCTGGTATGACGATCATCGTGGGGTACGTGCCGACGAAGGAAGGCCGCGCCGCGCTCAGCGCCGCCGCCTCGGAGGCCCGGCTGCGGGGCACCAAGCTGGTCGTGATCAACAGCAACCGCGGCGGGAAGGACCTCGACGCCGAGGAGGCTTCGCGGTACGAGCGCGAGCTGGAGTCGGTGAAGGCGCAGCTGGACGAGGCGGGCGTCGAGCACCAGGTGCGCCAGCTGGTGCGGGGGATGGAGCCGGCCGAGGACCTCGTCGCGGTCGCGCAGGAGACCGATGCCACGCTCATCGTGATCGGCCTGCGGCGGCGCACCCCGGTCGGGAAGCTGATCCTCGGCTCGAACGCCCAGCGGATCCTGCTCGAGGCCCCGTGTCCCGTGCTCGCCGTCAAGGCAGCCGACTGACCGTCTGGCCGCAGGCGTCCGAGGTGCCGGTAAGAGGGCCGTCGGAGTCCGGCACTCTCCGGCGGCAGCCCGTTCAGTGGACGGGTTGGTCGTTCGGTGGCGGCAGCGTGCTGCCGTCGCGCAGCAGGACCGGGCCGACCGGGGCGGACGTCGCTACCGGAGGCGGCGGCAGGGGCCGCGGGTCGGGGGTCGGCTCCGGCGGCGGAGGCTGGGTGACCGTCGTCCCGTAGGCAGGCGGTGTCGGGGTGGTCGGGGTGTCGGCAACCAGGTCGGCGAGGCTGGGGGCGTCGTCCAGGCGGGGCACGCCCAGCGGCGGCAGGCCGAGCAGCTCGAGCACCGTGCGCCCGATGGAGGGGTGGGTGCTCCACCGGTTGTCCAGCGCCCGGGGAAGCCGGCCTCCGAACATCAGCAGCGGCACTCGAGGCCCGTAGGCCAGCTGGACGCCGTCCGGGGTGTGCTCGACGTTCGGGGTGGCGACGTGGTCGTCCCAGCCGCCCCAGTCGTCCCAGGTGAGCAGGAAGACGGTGTCGTCCCAGTGCCCCGCGCGCACGACCGCGTCGACGGCCTGCCACACCTTGGCCTGGCCGAGGGTGACGTCGGCCGGCGGATGCTCGTCGTCCGGGCTGTCGTGCCAGACCATGCTGAGCGCGGGCGGGTTGTCGGCGTCGGCGACGATCTGGTCGCTGCGGACGATGTTCGCCGACCCGGCGAGCTGGGAGTAGAAGGCGACGGGATAGTCGGTGCTGCCGGTGTAGGCCCTCCAGGTCAGCCCGTGGTCGGCGGCGTGCCCGGGCAGCGACGGGAGGTCCCAGACCGGCTGCGGCCGGTTCCGTGGGGGGTTGCGCAAGGTCGGGGTCTGCCCGCCGACGATGAGCAGGTGGTTGGGCGTGGAGTTCGTGCCGAACCCCGAGCAGTGGTTCTCCAGGAACGCCCCGGTGGCCGCGAGGTAGGCGTAGAAGGGCAGCACGGCCGTCGTGTCGAACTGGGTGTGCGTCGCCGGCGTGCCGCCGCCGGTCTCCTGCGCGTGCAGCCACCGCGCGTACGCGGCGCGGTCGTGGGGCTGGTCCTTGGCCGGAGGGTTGGTCTGGGTCGGCCAGCCGGTGGCCAGGTCGGCGCCCCAGGCGCGCATCGAACGGAAGTAGTTGTCGGTGGTGTGGTTCTCCTGCACGAACACGACCACGTGCTCGACCAGAGCCGCCATCCACCAAGCGTGGTCGCGTCCTCGCCGTCGGGCAACCGATGGGCCGGCGGCCGTCAGGGGCGTCGCGAGGCCCTGCGTGCCACTGCTGCTGGTCGCCAGTGCGGCCCTCGCCGGGGCCGAGACCCTGCTGCCGGTGCTTGCGGTGTCCCTGCTGGCGCTGCTGGCCCGGGCGGCCGCCATCGGCGCCGTCGTCTCCCGCTCCGTTCGGCCGGCCCGCGCGTCCGCCTGAGCCGCCCCTGCGCAGGTACGCGGGCGGTCAGCCGAACAGCTTCTTGGCGAGACGTGCTACTCGGGGGATCCGCGCGGTGAGCAGACGGCCGCCGACGGCGAAGTCGGACGGGGGGTACGGGTGGAAGCGGATGTTGACCGCGTCGGGCTCGGCTCCGAAGAGCGACGCCAGGAGCGGGGTCAGCGCCGCGGCCACCCGGGCCTGCTGCCGTGTCGACATGGACCAGTCGCTCAGCTCCACTGTGACGTCCGGGTGAGCGCTGGCTGCCGGCTGCCCGCCGACGAACAGCTCCTCCTCGGAGTAGGTGGTGAAGTGCACGGTCGCGCGCTGGCGCACCTCGGCGGCCGACGGTCCACGTGGCGGGGTGAACAGCTCCACGACGGAGTCGGTCAGTGCCAGGGCGATCTCGTGTCGCCTCGCGGTGGGCAACGCCGGGCACGTGATGCGCAGGTACGGCACGAGCTACCTCCTGTACTCCACGTTGGCAGGTGTAGCAGTACGGCGACGCCTCTGGCTGCCCGCCACGAGGTGACCCGCCTCCAGCAGGCCGGTCTGGTGCGCGACCGGCGTGTGGGCAACACCAGACTGGTCCGGGCGGATACCTCGAGCTTGCTCACCCGCCCGCTGACCGATCTGCTGGCGGTCACCTACGGACCGCGACCGGTGCTCTCCGACGCGCTCCAGGGGACGCCGGCTATCGAGCGCGCCTACGTCTACGGGTCCTGGGCCGCGCGCTACTCGGGCGTGCCGGGCCCGGTTCCCCACGACATCGACCTCTTGGTCGTCGGCGCCGCCGGCCTCGATGACATCGAAGACGCCATCCGCCTCGCGAGCGAGCGGCTACGGCGGGAGATCAAGGTTCGCCGCGTCGCCCCCGACGTCTGGGCTCGAGCGGAAGACGGCGAGCACGCATCCGCCTTCCTCGCAACGGTCGTCGCCGCCCCGCTGGTCGCCCTCGACGTGGACAGTGACGACCGGCAGTCGTCTCCGTCGGGAGCAGGTCGATGAGGTGGCAGCTGGCCGTGCAGGTCCTCGACGAGATGAGCCCGTTCGGACCATTGGACAAGCCGACGCACGGCCGCCACCGGTCGGCGATTGCGAAGGGGTCGCCGTACGGCACCATCTCCGGTGTGCCCGACCTCTGTATCGCCCAGGACCCGGCTGCCGACGAGCTGCTCAGCCGGGACCCCTTCGCCCTCGTTGTCGGCATGCTGCTCGACCAGCAGTTCCCCATGGAGCGCGCGTTCGCCGGGCCGCGGCTGCTCGCCGAGCGGATGCGGGAGGCTGCCGGAGGGCCGGCGGACGAGCCCCTGACGCTGGATCCCGCCGAGGTCGCCGCGGCCGACCCCGAGGCGATGGGACGTTGGATGGCAGGTCCACCCGCCGTCCACCGGTACCCGGGGAGCATGGCACGAAGGGTCCAGGCGCTCGCGGCAGCCGTCCTCTCGGAGTACGGCGGCGACGTCCGCCGCATCTGGACGGACCCGGCACCTGACGGAGGTCCGCCCGACGGCGTGCTGGTGCGCCGGCGGCTCGAGGCGCTGCCCGGGTTCGGCCGGCAGAAGGCGTCCATCTTCGTGGCGCTCTTGGGCAAGCAGCTCGGCGTCGAGCTCGCCGGCTGGCGCGAGGCCGTCGGCGACTACGGCGAGGAGGGGTCGTTCCGATCGGTGGCGGACGTGCGTGACGCGGAGTCCTTGGCCCAGGTGCGCAAGACCAAGCAGGCGCTGAAGGCCCGGCAGCGCGAGGGGTAGGCCGTGGCGCCGCGGGCAGTGTCGGGGGCTGGGCCTGGGTTGGTCCTCGTGCCTGCCGGGTACATGTCAGAATGAAGACTTGACCAGGTCCCTGATGCTCCCTGCCCGGAAACGGGCATGAATCCCCGTGCGGGCGCGTTACGTCTTCATTGACGTGTCCGCCCAGCACGCCGCACCACCTGAGTACCTCGACGAAAGGCAGTCTGTGTCGTCGGTTCCGGCCCCCCGGTCGCTCCCGTCCGAGTTCACCCACCCTTCCCTTCAGGCGCTGATGCGTTCCGGCAGCACCCGAGGCTTCGTGGAGGCTACCGCCGTCCGCACCGCCTGCGAGGAGGCGAGCGTGGCGCTGCCGCGGATGAAGGCGGTGCTTCGGGCGCTCGACGAGGCCTCCATCGCCGTCGTCGTGGACGTTCCTGCCGAGCCCGCCCGCAAGCGGGTGGCTGCCGCAACCCGGACGAGGTCGTCCGTGACGGCGTCCACCACGACGAAGAAGGCAGCAGCGCGCAAGCGCCCGGCCGCGCTCGGTGAGGTCGCGCCGGACGGCGCCTCCGGGGACGGCGGTCCGTCCGCCGCACCCGTCGAGGCGGGCGAGCCGGTCGCGCCGAAGCGACCTGCACGATCGAGCAAGAAGGCCGCCGCGAAGGCGACCGAGGGCCCCGGTACGGGCGAGCCCACCGGGAAGACCGGTCCTGCGCTCGCGCCGGCTAGCGCTGAGGCGGACCCCGAGGGCGACGAGCCGGTCGTCGACGAGGACGTCGTCGTCGACGACGCAGACCTCGAGCTGGAGGCGGAGCCGGTCGAGCCGTCGGAGTCTCCGGACGAGGACCCGGGGGACGAGCTCAAGGAAGGCGAGTCCTTCGTCCTGTCCGACGAGGACGACGAGGACGCGCCGGCCGTCCAGGTCGCGACGGCTGGTGCCACGGCAGACCCGGTCAAGGACTACCTGAAGCAGATCGGCAAGGTGGCGCTGCTCAACGCCGAGCAGGAGGTGGAGCTCGCCAAGCGGATCGAGGCCGGCCTGTTCGCCGAGGAGCAGCTGAACTCCGGCCTCAAGATGGACGTCAAGACCAAGCGTGAGCTCCAGTGGATCGCGCACGACGGGCGCCGTGCGAAGAACCACCTGCTCGAGGCGAACCTGCGGCTGGTGGTGTCGCTGGCCAAGCGCTACACCGGCCGGGGGATGCTCTTCCTCGACCTGATCCAGGAAGGCAACCTCGGTCTCATCCGCGCGGTCGAGAAGTTCGACTACACCAAGGGCTACAAGTTCTCGACGTACGCGACGTGGTGGATCCGGCAGGCCATCACCAGGGCCATGGCCGACCAGGCCCGGACGATCCGCATCCCGGTGCACATGGTCGAGGTGATCAACAAGCTGGCCCGGGTGCAGCGGCAGATGCTGCAGGACCTCGGCCGTGAGCCGACGCCGGAGGAGCTCGCCAAGGAGCTCGACATGACCCCGGAGAAGGTCGTCGAGGTCCAGAAGTACGGCCGGGAGCCGATCTCGCTGCACACGCCGCTCGGTGAGGACGGCGACAGCGAGTTCGGGGACCTGATCGAGGACTCCGAGGCGATCGTCCCCGCGGACGCCGTCAGCTTCACGCTCCTGCAGGAGCAGCTGCACTCGGTGCTCGACACCCTGTCCGAGCGCGAGGCCGGCGTCGTGTCGATGCGGTTCGGCCTGACCGACGGCCTGCCGAAGACCCTCGACGAGATCGGCAAGGTCTACGGCGTGACCCGCGAGCGGATCCGGCAGATCGAGTCCAAGACGATGTCGAAGCTGCGCCACCCGTCGCGTTCGCAGGTGCTGCGGGACTACCTGGACTGACCGCACGATCTGAGCTGACCGCACGATCTGAACTGACCGCACGATCTGAACTGACCGCACGATCTGAACTGACCGCACGACACCCACCGCCTCGCTCCTGTCGACACGTGCCCGATGCGCGCACGTGTCGACGGTCGCGTCAGGGCTTCTGCCGTTCCCGTATCACCGAGCCCCGCTGGCCCTCTGGTAAGAGGTCAACCGTCTGCCCGGACGAAGGGGGCCGCATGAAGCGGTCGGCTGCTCTACTGTCTCTCCTCCTCGGCGGGGTCCTGGCCCTGCTGCCGCTGTCCGCCGGGGCCGGGGAGGCCGCCGCGACCAGTGCCTACTGCGGCATCACATGGGGATCGCTTCCCAAGCAGGCCGCGCCGATGTCCGCGGCGCCGCTCGTCGACGTCCGCGCCGGCCGGCACACCTGTTACGACAGGCTCGTGCTCGACGTCGCCGGCGCTGCGGGCGGGTACTCGGTCCGCTACGTTCCCGAGGTCACGATGGACGGCTCGGGTGAGCCCGTGCCGCTTCGTGGCGGCGCGTTCCTGTCGGTGGTGGCCCACGTGCCGGCCTACGACGAGAACGGGAACGACACCTACCACGCGCCGGACCCGCGGGAGCTCGTCGACGTCACCGGGTACCGCGCGTTCCGCCAGGTCGCGTTCGCAGGGTCGTTCGAGGGCTACACCACCATCGGGCTCGGCGTGCGCGCCAGACTGCCGTTCCGCGTGTTCGTGCTGGACGGATCCGATGGCCACGGGCGCCTCGTCGTGGACGTGGCGCACAGCTGGTGACCGTGAGGGTGCGCCTCGGGCGTCACTCGTCGGTGTCTACTGTTGCCGGATGACGACCGGAGGCCACAGCCGACCCCTCGTGCCCTGGCTGGACCGGTGGGCGTGGGTCGCCGGACGCTTCCTCGTCGTCCTCCTCGCGGTGGCCGCGATCCTGTGGATGGCCTTGCAGGTGAAGGTCATCACCACGGCTGCGGTGATCGGCTTCGCCGTGGTCTCGATGCTGTGGCCCGTCGCGCGCTGGCTGAGGACCCGGAAGGTGCCCGCAGCACTCGCGGCGATCATGAGCGTGGTGGCGTTCCTCGCCATCTTCGCGCTGATCGGCTACTTCGTGGTCGCCCGCGTCGTCGCCAGCCTCCCCGACCTGGTCGACGCGGGTACCTCGCTGGTCAACTCGGTGGGGCTGTGGGCCTCGAACCTCTCGTTGAGCGAGGACTCGGTCCTCGTCCAGGACCTGCTCGCGCAGGCGCGGGCCGCCCTCGGCGCGGTCCTCTCCGAGCTCGGGTCCGGTGCGCTGAGCGGTCTGAACGCGTTGGGGAACCTAGCGACGGTCTTCGCCGTCGCCGTCTTCTTCAGCATCTTCGCGCTCACCGGCGGCGACCATCTCTGGAGGCAGTTCGTCGCCCTGCTTCCGCAGGGCTCTCGGAGACCGGCGAACGACTCCTTCCAGGCTGTCATGAAGGCTATGGGCGGCTGGCTCATCGCCTCCACGCTGACCGGCCTCATCGACGGTCTCTTCATCGGGGTCGGCCTGCTCATCCTCGGTGTTCCCCTGGCCGTGCCGATCGGTGCCCTGACCTTCGTCCTCGGGTACATCCCGCTCGTCGGAGCCACGCTCGCCGGGGCCATCGCCGTGGCCGTCGCCTTCGTCTCCGGTGGCTGGACCGACGCGGTCTGGGCGCTGCTGATCGTGCTGGCCGTGCAGCAGATCGAGGGCAACATCCTGTCGCCGCTGCTGCTGTCCCGCGCCGTGAACTTCCCGCCCCTGGTCACGCTCCTGCTGACCACCGGCGCCGGGATCGCCTTCGGGATCGTGGGGATCTTTCTCGCGGTGCCCGTCGTCGGGTCCGTCGTGGCCGGCGGTGTCGCCTACCACCGAGGCGCAGCGAAGGCGCCGCCAGAGCTCTCGGAGCAGCCGTCGGGGCAACCAGCCGGCGAGGCCGGGGACTCGTCCTAGAGCCCCGCAACGGCGGTCTCGAGCCGCTCTCTCAGGGTGACCATGTCCGGGGCGAGAGCCGTGACGAGGACGGCTGGTCCGTCGAGCGGGAGGCGGGCGACGTCGGCGGACGACGCGACCGCGGGCAGGGCTGGACCATCGGAGTCCGCCCAGGCCGGGTCGACGACGACGACGCTGCCCAGAGCACGTCGTCCGCCCGTGACCGCCGCGCCGTCCCAGCCGGGGGACTCGGGACCGACGCGGAGCTCCTGGTCGTGGAGCGGCCGGGCGCCGATCGTCACGCGCAGCCGTTGGCGGAGGGCGCCTGGGCGTTCCCCGTGACGGCCCAGGACGAGCTGCTCGCGCGCCAGCAGCCGGGCGCCGGGCGCGAGCTCGATCCGTGTGACGGCACGGTGGCTACACGCGGCCGCCGCGATGACGGGCCCGGGCAACCACACCAGGGTGGCGCCCGCGCCTACCCGGAGGCTGACCTCGCTGCTGGAGGCCTGGCCGTGCGGGCCGGGCAGGACGAGGGTGGCCGCCACTCCCTTCAGGACCAGGGACGCCCCGGCCCCGACATCGACGTGCAGGCGCAGGTCGTCGCCGCCCAGGGGGCCGGCAGCGCCGCCGACGAGCGCAACCCTCACCGGTGACGCCTCGGTGAGTTTCCAGCGTCGCAGGGGCACCGGTCCCCCGATGCTCGTCGGGCGCAGCACGAGCGGAGGATCCGACCGCAGCCGGCTGACACGGGTTGAGCCGCGGTCGTGCGCGTGGTCGACGGCGAGACACGCGGACGCCCGCATCAGCGGGGTGGCTCGGCGAGGCGTTCGCGCACCCAGGCCGCGACGGTCGCGGCGGTCGGGTCCTGCGTCAGTGATGTGAACAGGACGGGGAGGTCGCCGCGCTTGGCTGCGGCGTCGCGCGCCATCACCTGCAGGTCCGCGCCGACCTGCGGGGCCAGGTCCGTCTTGTTGATGACGAGCAGGTCCGCCCTCGTCACCCCGGGCCCTCCCTTTCGCGGCACCTTGTCGCCGCCGGCGACGTCGATCACGAAGATTTGGTGGTGGATGAGCCCACGGCTGAACGTCGCCGTGAGGTTGTCTCCACCGCTCTCGACGAGGACGAGCTCCAGCCCCGGAAGCGCCTGCTCCAGCTCCTCGATCGCCTCGAGGTTCGCGGAGATGTCGTCGCGGATTGCGGTGTGCGGGCAGGCTCCGGTTTCCACGGCCCGCACCCGTTCCGGCGGGAGGACACCGTTGCGGAGCAGGAAGTCGGCATCCTCGGTGGTGTAGATGTCATTGGTCACCACCGCCAGGTCGACCTCGCCGCCGAGAGTGCGGCACAGGGCCGCGACC
>JBKHWX010000260.1:0-6035 GCA_046566325.1 Actinomycetes bacterium
TCCGCCACCTCCTCCCGGCGGCCGGGCTCACCGAGGTACGGCCGGGCGCGGTCGGACGGGACGAACGTGCCGGTGCCGGTGGTCGTCCAGGCGCAGCGCTCGTACTCGCCGATCACGCCGGCGCCGGCACTCGCCATCGCGTCGAGCACAGCGTCGGCGGCGTCGACGGTCACGACCACGACGAGCTTGTCCCGGAGGTCGCCGGGGTCGGGCGCGAGCGGTCGCAGGTGCTGCAGCCCGAGCACCCGGGCGAGCGCGTCCGAGACACCGGGGACGGCGACGTCCGCGTTGGTGTGGGCGACGTACAGGCCGCACCCCTTGCGAATCAGCCGGTGCAGCACCCGGCCCTTGAACCCGTCCGCGGCGACCGAGGAGACCGGCCGCAGCAGCAGTGGGTGGTGGACGACGAGCAGGTCCGCGCGCCGGTCGATCGCCTCGTCGACGACGTCGGCCACGGGGTCGACCGCGAGCAGCACGCGGCGGACGACGTCGGAGGGGTCGCCGCAGACCAGCCCGACGGCGTCCCAGCCGTGGGCCCACGAGCGCGGGTAGAGGCGGTCGAGCTCGGCGACGACCGTCTCGAGGGTCGCGGCTGCGGGTGCGGCGGCCGACTCGCTCGGCTGGTCCGGCCGACCGGGGGGCACAGGCACCCGGCGAGGCTACCCAACGCTGTGGGCCCGGCCGGGCTCGAACCGACGACACCCGCGGTGTAAACGCGGTGCTCTACCAACTGAGCTACAGGCCCGTGCCGGCGAGCAGGGTGCGGCCGGCGGCGGAGAGCCACGGTCGCCGGTGTCTCGGGCCAGCGGCGACCGTGGCTGCTCCTAGCAAACCGTATGTCGCGGGAGCGGGAAAGTCTGCGGCGTCACCCGGTGCCGGAAGTGCGGTGCGCTCTGGGCGAAGCAGGCTCAGGGCTCAGGGCTCAGAGCAGGGCCAGGGCCTCGCGGTGGGCCTCGAGGTCGCGCGCCTCCCCCATGCCGCCCAGCACCGACCAGCGGACGACGCCCTGCCGGTCGACCAGGAAGCTGCCGCGCAGAGCGCAACCGGCGGACTCGTTGAACACCCCGTACGAGCGCGCGGCGGCCCCGTGCGGCCAGAAGTCGGAGAGCAGCGCGAAGCCGAACCGCTGGGCGTCCGACCATGCGCGCAGCGCGAAGACCGGGTCGCACGAGACGGCCAGCGGCACGACGTCCCGCTCGGTGAAGGCGTCCAGGCCCTCGCGGAGGTCCGCGAGCTCGCCGCTGCAGATCCGGGAGAACGCGAACGGGTAGAACAGCACGAGCACAGGAGCCTCGCCCCGAAACCCGGACAGCGCCACCTCCTGCCCGTACTGGTCGCGCAGGGTGAACTCCGGAGCCGGCTGCCCGCGCTCGACCGCCCGCTGCTGCTGTCCCGGCATCAATGCTCCCGTCTGGCGCTGCTCGCGCGTGGGCCGGTCCGCCTGTCCGGGGGCGCGCCGCGGGAGGCGGGTGTGGTCGCCCCGAGCAGACGTCGTCCCGGCACGGCAGGATGACAGTGTGTCACCGTCTGCCCGCGACCTGCGTCCCGACACCGGCGAGCGGGGTCTCGCCTCCTGGTCCTCGGACGACGTGGCCGTGCTGCTCTCCGCCGCGTGGGACGGGCTGCTCGAGGTGGCGAGCGCGGCGGACCTGCACGCGGACACCAGGCTGCCCGGCCGCACCGCCCACGACCTGCTCGTGCACATGGGCCGGTGGAGCGACGACCGTGACGACCTCGCCGCCCTCGAGGCCGAGGCGCGCACGGCGAGCGTCTCCAGCCTGGACGACGCCGAGGCGCGCACGGTCGCGAAGCTCGCGGCGCACCGCGACGCGCCGCGCGCCGAGGTCCTCGACGCCCTGCGCGCCGCCCGTGACCACGTGCTCGGGTTCGTCGGCGCGCCGGACGCATCGGAGGTCGGACGTCGCCTCGTGCAGTCCATGCTCGGCCCGCTGCCGCTGACGGGCCTGCTCGCAGCCCAGACGGTCGACCTCGCGGTGCACGCGCTCGACATCACCGCCGGCACGGAGCGGCGTGTGCCGGACGAGCTGCTGCACGCCGGGGTCGGCGGGATCACCGACGTCACAGGTGCACTGGCCGCCCGTGCCGGGATCCCCACGACGTTCGCCGTCGTGACACCCCAGGGCAGGTGGGCCACGGGGTCGGACGACGAGGGCGCGTGGACGACGATGCGCCTCGACCTCGACGGCCGTCCGGCGGGACCGGGCTGGCCCGCGCTCGTCGGCGAGGCCGCGGACGTCCTGGACGCCGTCACCGGCCGCGCGCTCGCCGTCCAGCTCATCGCGACGCGGCGGATCCGCCTGCAGGGGGTTCCCGGGCTGCTGCGGCTCGTGCCGGCACTGCAGCCCGTGCCCGGGCTGCCCGGTGGCTCTGCGCTCCAGGCCTGCATGCGCACCCTCAGCCAGACCGGGCGTCTGCTGGGGAGAGTCTCGAGCGGGGCGACGCGGGGAGTCGCGTCGACGTTGCGCCGGCGCTGATCCGAGCACCCATGACCAACACGAGGTGAAGGTCGAGGGAAACCGAAGGGGCGCCGACCGGAGCAGCCACCTCGGGAGCCGACCCGGCGTCGTCCCCCGTGGCTCGGGCTAGTAGCCCTTGCGGCCGCCCGGCTGCACGAGCCGCGTGCCCGTCCAGTCCTTGCCGACGCTCATGCTGCTGGTCGAGTGCAGGCCCGCGGTCCCTGCGGCTTCCTGGATGTCGGACGCCTCCACGTGGCCGGGGCGGCCGCTCTTCGGGGTCAGCACCCAGACGACGCTGCTCGCGGCGACCGAGGCGTGCACGTCCACGAGACCGTCCACGAGGTCGCCGTCCTCCTCCCGCCACCACAGCAGGACGACGTCCACGATGTCGTCGGCGTCCTCGTCGAGGATCTCCTCACCGGTCACGTCCTCGATCGAGTCGCGCAGGTCCTGGTCGACGTCGTCGTCGTAGCCGAACTCCTGCACCACCTGGCCGGGCTTGAAACCCAGACGCGTCGCCAGGCTCTGTTCAGCCGCGGCACCCGCGGTCGCGCCCACGTGTCAGCTCCCCTGTCGTCGTCCACCCCGCCCGATGCGGAGCGGTCCTGCAGCGGCACCGCCCGGCGCCGCATGGGACGACGGTAGACCACCCGCGGCGCGGGGCGAGCCGTGGTGCCCGATCTACGCCCAGCCGTGCAGTCGGACGCGTGCAGCCGGACGCGTGCAGTCGGACGCGTGAGCGGCCCGGGCTGCGAAGGGGTGCCAGGGTGGGGGGATGGGCAGGGTGACCCGGCGTGCTCCGATGCACCGCCTGACCGTGCGTGCACGGGCGCAGGTGGACGGCGTCACGTCCGCCGAGCCGGAGGTCCAGGTCGTGCGGCGGCCCGACACGCTCGCGGTGGAGGAGCCCCTCGAGCTTCGGGTGGACGGCCGCTCCGTCGTGGTCACCATGCGCACACCCGGCGACGACCTGGACCTCGCGTTCGGGTTCCTCCTCACGGAAGGGCTCCTGACGTCGCCGCACGACGTGGCGACAGCCGTCCACTGCACAGACGTCGACGACGCCGGACGCCGGACCTTCAACGTCCTCGACGTGACGCTCGCCCCCGGCGTGCCCCCTCTCGAGCTCGAGGGACGTCGGTCGTTCGGCATGACCTCGGCGTGCGGCGTCTGCGGCAGCGCGAGCATCGAGGAGGTGCGCCGGCGGGCCGGGACGGACCTCTCGGCGGTGGGCGGGCAGGTGCGTGCCGTCGTCCTCGCCGGCATGCCCGCCACGATGCTCGCCGCGCAGGGCACGTTCGCGCGGACCGGTGGCCTGCACGCGGCCGCCCTGTTCCAGCCGGACGGACGCCTGCTCGCCGTGCGGGAGGACGTCGGCAGGCACAACGCCGTGGACAAGGTGCTCGGGTGGGCCGCCCGGGAAGGCCGATGGCCCCTGGGCGGGCACGTCCTGCTCGTCAGCGGCCGCGCGTCCTACGAGCTGGCACAGAAGGCGTGGATGGGCGGCGTACCCGTGCTCGCCGCCGTGTCGGCGCCGTCCTCGCTCGCGGTGGACGTGGCGGAGCGGGCCGGGATGACGCTGGTCGGGTTCGTCCGGCCGCCCACGCTCAACGTGTACACGCGGGCGGACCGGGTCGTCCGCTGACCGGTCGACCGCCCTGCCGGCAGCCGTCTCAGCCTGTGCTGGCTCAGCCGGCGGGTTTCGGCTCGACGACCGCGTCGGCGCCCGGAACGAGGATTCCCTCGTGCCCGTCGGCGTGTCGGACCCGGTACGGCGGGCCGCCGTCCTCCCCGAGCACCTCGAGAACCTCGCAGTGCTCGGACGTCTGACCGACCACCTTGCCGTGCAGGTTCAGGCGGTCACCCACGTGGGCTCGCATGGCCACCTCCAGGAAGACCGACCCGGTTTGGGGGTGGGCCTACCGTACGACCGGTCCGGCGTCTGGGGAAGCCGCCGCGGGACTGCCGACCGCGCCCGCGGAGCGCGGGTCAGGCGGGTAGGTACGAAAGCCGAACCTGCCGCTGCGGGTTGTCCCGGTTCGTGTCGACGAGGCACACGCTCTGCCACGTGCCCAGCGCGAGGCGGCCGTCGACGACGGGCAGGACCGCGAACGGCGCCACGATCGCCGGGAGCACGTGGTCGCGGCCGTGCCCCGGCGAGCCGTGCCGGTGCCGCCACCCGGAGCCCTCCGGGCCCTCGGGCGGGAGCAGTGCCTGCAGCGCGGCCAGCAGGTCGTCGTCCGAGCCGGCGCCGGTCTCGAGCACGGCCACGCCGGCCGTGGCGTGCGGGACGAAGACGTGCAGGAGGCCGTCGCCGGCGCGCGCCTCCCGCAGGAACGACCGGACCCGGTCCGTCAGGTCGAGAACCTGCTCGGAGCGGCCCGTGGACACCTCGAGGACGACGCTGTGCACCCGGCGCACGGTACCTGCCGGGACGCGCTTTCCGGCCTCGCCGGGAGGCAGCCATGTCGAGAGGGGTGGAGGTGACGCAGCCGGGGGGCAGCGACAGGATAGGGACGTTGCCGCCACCGTCGGCGAGACCGGACCGGTCGGCCGGCGTCACTGCGCAGCCTCCGCATCGAGAACGAGGCGCGAACGACAAGGAAGGCGAGGTCCACCGTGGCAGGACGCGAGGAAGCCGGCCCGATCCTGAACGGGATGCCGAGTCAGCTGCCGGACATCGACCCCGAAGAGACCGCCGAGTGGCGCGAGTCGCTGGACGGCGTCGTCGACGAGCGCGGCCGCCAGCGCGCGCGCTATCTCATGCTGAGCCTGCTGCAGCGGGCCCGCGAGCGGCAGGTCGGCGTCCCCAGCCTCACCGCAACCGACTACGTCAACACGATCCCGCCCGAGTCCGAGCCGTGGTTCCCCGGCGACGAGGAGGTGGAGCGCCGCTACCGGGCGTTCCTCCGCTGGAACGCCGCGATCATGGTGCACCGGGCGCAGCGCCCCGACGTGAGCGTGGGTGGGCACATCTCCTCGTACGCGTCGTCCGCCACGCTCTACGAGGTCGGCTTCAACCACTTCTTCCGGGGCAAGGACCACCCGGGCGGCGGCGACCAGGTCTACTTCCAGGGGCACGCCTCCCCCGGCATCTACGCACGCGCCTTCCTCGAGGGGCGGCTCTCGGCGGACGACCTGGACGGCTTCCGGCAGGAGCTCACCCACCCGGGCGGGGGCCTGCCGTCGTACCCGCACCCCAGGCTGATGAAGCACTTCTGGGAGTTCCCCACCGTCTCGATGGGGATCGGCCCGATGAACGCGATCTACCAGGCGCAGTTCAACAAGTACCTGCACCACCGGGGGATCAAGGACACGTCCGACCAGAAGGTGTGGGCGTTCCTGGGGGACGGCGAGATGGACGAGCCGGAGAGCCGCGGCCTCGCTCACGTCGCCTCGTTCGAGGAGCTCGACAACCTCGTCTTCGTCATCAACTGCAACCTGCAGCGGCTCGACGGCCCGGTCCGCGGGAACGGCAAGATCATCCAGGAGCTGGAGTCGTTCTTCCGCGGCGCCGGCTGGAACGTCATCAAGGTGGTCTGGGGCCGCGGCTGGGAC
>JBKHWX010000261.1:0-2748 GCA_046566325.1 Actinomycetes bacterium
GTCGGCACCACCCAGAGCTTGTTCGACTCGCCCTGGGCGATCTGCGGCAGCACCTGCAGGTACTGGTAGGCCAGCAGCTTCGGGTCCGGGTTGCCGCGGTGGATGGCGTCGAAGACCTGCAGGATGGCGCGCGCCTGGCCCTGCGCCTCGAGGATCGCCGCCTGTGCCGCGCCCTCCGCCCGCAGGATCTGGGACTGCTTGGCGCCCTCGGCGGTGAGGATCTGCGACTGCTTCTGGCCCTCGGCGGTGAGGATGACCGCGCGGCGGTCCCGCTCCGCGCGCATCTGCTTCTCCATCGAGTCCTGGACGCTGGCGGGCGGGTCGATCGCCTTGAGCTCCACCCGGTTGACGCGGATGCCCCACCGGCCCGTCGCGTCGTCCAGCACGCCGCGCAGCTGCCCGTTGATCTGGTCGCGGCTCGTCAGCGTCTGCTCGAGGTCGAGCGAGCCGATGACGTTCCGGAGCGTCGTGACGGTCAGCTGCTCGATGCCCTGGATGTAGTTCGCGATCTCGTAGGTGGCCGCCTTCGGGTCGGTCGGCTGGAAGTAGATGACCGTGTCGATGCTCACCACGAGGTTGTCCGAGGTGATCACCGGCTGCGGCGGGAACGACACGACCTGCTCGCGCAGGTCGACCTTGGAGCGCACCCGGTCCATGAAGGGGACGAGGAAGTGCAGGCCCGCCTCCATGGTCCTGGAGTAGCGGCCGAGCCTCTCCACGATGAGCGCCGTGGCCTGCGGCACGATCCGCACCGAGCGCGACACCGTGAACACGGTGAACGCGACGATCAGCAGCAGGACGACGTACAAAGCGATGTTCTGCATCAGCGGGCCTCCTGCCCCTCGATGTCGGTGGTGGGCGGGGAGCCCGGGGCGTCCACGACGGCGGTGGCCCCGTCGATCTCGACCACCTGGACCACGTCGTCCACGGCGAACTCCTGCCCCGCCAGCTGGGTGCGGGCCGACCACATCTCGCCGGCCAGCTTCACGAGGCCGGCGCGGTCCGTCACCGTCTGGACGACGCGTGCCTGCCGGCCGACGAGCGCGGCGGTCCCGGTGCGGTGGGCGGGCCCCTGCGGCTTCAGCTTGCGGATCGCGATCGGCCGGACGACGGCCAGCATCAGGTACGACACCGCGGCGAAGACGAGCACCTGCAGGGTGAACGAGCCGCCCGCGAGAGCGACGCCGGACGACACGAGCGCCGCCAGGGCCAGCATCGAGAACACCAGGTCGAGCGTGACGACCTCGACGAGGCCGAGGACGAGTCCGCCGCCGAGCCACCACAGCCACTGGCTCTCCCGAAGCCACTCCATCCGGGCCGCCTCCTTCGCAGGCTCGTCCGGCGGGCCGCCGCCCGCCGTCGTCCGGCAGGTGCGCCCCTCCACCCATGATCCCAAACCGCCGGACAGCTCGAGCGACAGGGCGGTCGGGACACGGCCGCAGCGGCGCGAGTCAGCCGGTGTAGACGACCTTGAACTCCTCCGCGAACCGCCCCTCCCCGAGCCCGCTCGACCGAGCCGCACGGGCTAGGCTGCCACGGAACATGCGGCGGATGTCGTCCATGGAGTGCGACGTCTGGCTGGCATGCGCGGCGAGCGCGGCGAACTTCGCGTCGAGCGTGTCGGTGATGTCGACGACGTGGTCCGGGGTTGGGTGCGCGGCCAGCCACAGCTCGCGGACGGTCCACGGCTCGAGCCCCCCGTCGTCCAGCAGCTCCGGGTACGCGAAGGGGTTGCGGGCAGCGGGGTAGACGGCACGGACGGTCGCCTCACCGGCGGCGAGGTGGTCGTGGTGGCTGGCCGGGAAGCGGTCCCACCAGCGCTCGGGGCTCTGGGCGAGGACCCGCACCGGCCTCGTCTGCCGGATGACGCGGGTGATGTCTCGGACGAGGTCGTGGGTGACCTCGACGTACCCGTCCCGGTAGCCGGTCAGGAACCGGACGTCGTCCACGCCGACCGGCTTCGCGGCGGCACGCTGCTCGGCCTCGCGGATGCGCGGGATCTCGTCGCGCGGCGTGTCGTCGAGCCCTCCCTGCTCCCCGTGCGTGAGGACCAGGTAGGTGACCCGCGTTCCCGCTCGCGTCCACCGGGCCACCGTCCCGGCCGCGCCGAAGTCGATGTCGTCCGGGTGCGCCCCGACGACGAGTGCGCGGGGCACCTCGGCGTCCGGCAACGGATTCGGCATGTGCCGATACTGACAGTTGTGGCCGCCGGTTGTGGCCCACGGGCGCCACGGCTCGCCCTGAGCCCGCGGTCGCACCCGCTGTCGGCGGCGGCACGTAGGCTGGCACGACGATGAGCACCCTGTTCGACGACCTGCCGCTGACGGCGCCCGCGCCGTCCGGGCACCCGCCCCTGCCGGCCGTCCCGCCCCGGCCGGGGGAGGACGACGAGACGTCCCCGCGGAGGCGAGCCACGTCGTCCGCGCCCCGGCTCGACCCCGAGGCACTGCTGGTCGGCCTGAACCCGAGCCAGCGGGACGCCGTCCTGCACACCGGCTCGCCGCTGCTGATCGTTGCCGGGGCCGGCTCGGGAAAGACGCGTGTGCTCACGCACCGGATCACCTACCAGCTCGCCACGGGACGGGCCCGCCCCGGCCAGATCCTCGCGATCACCTTCACCAACAAGGCCGCAGGCGAGATGAAGGAGCGGGTGGAGTCGCTCGTGGGCCCGGCGGCTCGGTGGATGTGGGTGTCCACCTTCCACTCGGCGTGCGTGCGGATCCTCCGCCGCGAGGCGACGAAGGTCGG
>JBKHWX010000262.1:0-8993 GCA_046566325.1 Actinomycetes bacterium
GCCGCCGAGCTGGGTGAACAGCGCGGCGAACTGCTCCGTCGCCTCGGTCACCGCCTGAGGTGCCGGCGTCCCCGACGCGATCCGCTGCTCGGCGGCGGTGAGCAGCCCGCGGTCCTGCGCGAGCGCCGCGGTGGCCTGCAGTACCTCGGCGGCAGCACCGCTCGCCGCGGCCGCCCGGCTCGCGAGGCGCTGCCCGACCGTCGCTGCGGCCGCCGTGAAGCGCGAGACCTCGGCAGCCCGCTCGTCGTCGTCCAGCCCGACGCCGGCCGCCGGCGCCACCGGTCGCGGCGCCGGACGGACGAGGGGGCCGTAGCCCACGCCGGGGACGACGGGCGTTCCGGTCAGCGTCAGAGGGGCGGTGAGCGGCACGGACTGGGTCATGTCGGGTCTCCAGGAGCTGGCTGGGCTGGCGGCGGGGTTGGGGCGTGGCACCGAGATTACGAAGAGGGGCTTGACGAGTCAATAGAAACGGGCGTAAAACAATGTGAAGCAACAGCAAAACCAACACGATCACCAACACCGGCCACCCGAGCCGCGACGGAGGCAGGCATGTACGCAGAAGAACGGCAGGAGGCGATCGCCGCCCTTGTCGGGCAGCGCGGCCGCGTCGCCGTGAGCGACCTGGCGGCCGCCTACCAGGTCACGACCGAGACCGTGCGCCGGGACCTCGCGGTCCTCGAGCGGGCCGGGCTGCTCCGGCGCGTGCACGGAGGAGCGGTGCCGACCGCGGCGTTGACGGTCAGCGAGCCGGGGGTCGCCGAGCGCGACGCGACCTTCGCCGTCCAGAAGGACCGGATCGCTCGCGCGGCGGTCGAGCTCGTCCCTCCGTCGGGCGGCAGCGTCCTGCTCGACGCGGGGACGACGACCGGTCGCCTCGCGGCGCTGCTGCCGACCGACCGCAGCCTGGTCGTGATCACCAACTCGGTGCCGATCTCGGCGCGTCTGGCTCCGATACGGGGCGTGCGCCTCCTCGTGCTGGGCGGTCGTGTCCGAGGGACGACGCAGGCGTCGGTCGGCGAGGCCGCCGTGCGCACGCTCGACCAGCTCCGTGCGGACGTCGCCTTCATCGGGACGAACGCGCTCAGCCTCGGGCACGGCCTGTCGACGCCGGACCCCGAGGAAGCGTCGGTCAAGAGCGCCATGGTGCGTGCGGCCCACCGCGTGGTCGTGCTCGCCGACTCGTCCAAGGTGGGCCGGGAGCACCTCATCCGCTTCGCCGCGCTCGACGCGGTCGACGTGCTGGTCACCGACGACGGCGTCGACGCCGCTGACGTCGCGGAGCTCGAGGCGCACGACGTCGAGGTCGTGGTCGCGTGATCGTCACCCTCACGGCGAACCCCAGCCTGGACCGGACCGTCGAGCTCGGGTCACCGCTCGAGCGCGGCGCCGTCCTGCGCGCCGTCGGTGTCACGACCGACCCCGGGGGCAAGGGCGTGAACGTCGCCCGGGCCGTCACCGCTGCGGGCCGGCTCGCGCTCGCCGTCCTGCCGGGCCAGCACGACGACCCGCTGCTGCGGGCGCTGCGCGACCACCGGATCCCGCACCGCGCCGTCCCCGTGCCCGGGCTCGTCCGCACGAACCTGACGCTGACGGAGCCCGACGGCACCACCACGAAGATCAACCAGCCCGGGGCCGCCCTCGACGCGCACGTCTGCGGCCAGCTGCGCGAGGCGCTGCTGGCCGAGGCAGCCGCCGCTCGCTGGGTCGTCCTGGCCGGCTCGCTCCCGCCCGGTGTCCCCGCGTCCTGGTACGCCGAGCTCGTCGTGGCCCTGCGCCCCCTCGGCTGCCGCGTGGCGGTCGACACGTCCGAGGAGCCGCTCGTCGCCCTCCGCGCGACGTGGCCGGAGGCAGTCCCCGACCTGCTCAAGCCGAACGCCGTCGAGCTCGCCCAGCTGACCGGCGCCGACCCGGACCAGCTCGAGGAGGCGGCCGCTCGCCTCGACCCCGCCCCGGCGGTGGACGCCGCCGGCGATCTCGTCCGCCGCGGCGTCGGTGCCGTGCTCGTCACCCTCGGCGCCGCCGGCGCCGTGCTCGTCACCGCCGACGAGGCGTGGTTCGCCACCCCGCCGCCGGTCACCCCCCGCAGCACGGTCGGCGCCGGGGACTCGTCCCTCGCCGGCTACGTGCTCGCCGAGTCCGACGGCGCCTCGCCCGCCGAGCGCCTGCGCCGCGCCGTCGCCTACGGGGCAGCGGCCGCGTCGCTCCCCGGATCCGCCCTGCCCACCCCCGACCAGACCCGACCGGACGCCGTCTCGATCGTCCCCCTGCCCGCCCCCCTGGAGAAGGACGCCGTATGAACCAGCTCATCACCGCCGAGCTCGTCGCACTCGACGCGAACCTCGGCAGCAGCAAGACGGAGGTGATCGCCTCGCTCGCCGAGCGGGTCGCCGCCTCCGGACGGGCCACGAGCTCGCTCGGCCTGCTGGAGGACGCCCTCGCCCGCGAGGGGCAGGCCGCCACCGGCCTGCCCGGCGGCATCGGCATCCCGCACTGCCGGTCCGAGCACGTGACCGTCCCGTCCCTCGGCTTCGCCCGCCTCGACCCCAAGGTCGACTTCGGCGCCCCCGACGGGCCGGCCGACCTCGTCTTCCTGATCGCCGCCCCGGCGGGTGGGGACGCCGACCACCTGACCCTGCTCACCGCGCTCGCCCGGGCGCTCGTCCGGCCCGACTTCGTCACCTCGCTGCGCCACGCGTCGTCCGCCGACGAGATCGTCGACCTCGTGCAAGACGTCGTGTCACCTGCCCCGGTGCCGGCCGCGGCTCCGACCACGGCGCCGGCCGGCCAGTCGGGCAGCGTCGCGGGATCGACCGGCGCGTCGTCCCCAGCCGCCCCCACCCCCCGGGCACCGGCGGCGAGCGAGACCAGTCGGGACACGGCTCCCACGCCCGCCCGCTCGATCGTCGCCGTGACCGCCTGCCCGACCGGGATCGCCCACACCTACATGGCGGCGGACTCGCTCGTCGCCGCCGGCGAGCGCGCCGGCGTGACGGTGCACGTGGAGACGCAGGGCTCCGGGGCGTCCACCCCCCTCGACCCCGCCACGATCGCCGGAGCCTCCGCCGTCGTCTTCGCCACCGACGTGGGCGTACGGGGCCGGGAGCGGTTCGGCGGCAAGCCGGTGGTCGCGTCGGGCGTGAAGCGCGCGATCAACGAGCCCGACGCCATGATCGCGGACGCGCTGCAGGCCGCCGACGACCCGTCGGCGGCGCGCGTCGACGCCGCCGCCGCATCCTCGAGCGGCACCGCCTCTTCGAGCAGCACAGGGCACAAGGGCGGGGACGTGCACTGGGGCATCCGGCTGCGCCAGATCCTGCTCACCGGCGTCAGCTACATGATCCCGTTCGTCGCCGCGGGCGGTCTGCTGATCGCCCTCGGCTTCCTCGTCGGCGGGTACGACATCACCCGCGTCGCCGACGACGTCGTCGTCAAGAGCTCGCTGCTGCACCTGCCGGACGGCGGCCTGCCGATCTACCTGGGCGCCGTCCTGTTCAAGCTGGGTCAGCTGGCCTTCGGCTTCCTGGTGCCAGCCCTCGCCGGGTACATCGCGTACGCGATCGCCGACCGACCCGGCATCGCACCGGGCTTCACCGTGGGCGCCATCGCCGGCTTCGTCGGCGCCGGCTTCCTCGGTGGTCTCGTCGGCGGTCTGATCGCCGGTTTCGCCGCCCTCTGGATCAGCCGGATCCGTGTGCCGCAGTGGGCGCGGGGGTTGATGCCAGTCGCGATCATCCCGCTCGGTGCGTCGCTGGTCGCCGGCGGCCTGATGTTCCTGGTGCTGGGCCGTCCCTTGGCGGCGGTCACGACCGGCCTCCAGAACTGGCTGAACGGTCTGTCCGGCTCCTCGGCGATCCTGCTCGGCGTGATCCTCGGCCTGATGATGGCGTTCGACCTCGGCGGCCCCGTCAACAAGGCGGCGTACGCGTTCGCCACTGCCGGCCTGTCCGTGAGCAACCCCGGCTCCCTGAAGATCATGGCAGCGGTGATGGCCGCCGGGATGGTGCCGCCGCTGCCGCTCGCGCTGGCGACCGTCGTCCGCCCCGGCCTGTTCAGCACCGCCGAGCGCGAGAACGGGAAGGCCGCGTGGCTGCTCGGCGCCTCGTTCATCTCCGAGGGTGCGATCCCGTTCGCTGCTGCCGACCCGCTGCGCGTCATCCCGCCCGTGATGCTCGGTGGCGCGGCGACCGGTGCCCTGATCATGGCCAGCGGCGCGACCCTCAGCGCCCCGCACGGCGGCATCTTCGTGTTCTTCGCGATCGGGCACCTGCTGTGGTTCGTCCTCTCGATCCTCGTGGGAATGGTCGTCGGGGGTGCCGCGGTCGTCGCCGCGAAGTACATCGCACGGCCGAGCGAGGAGGAGGTCGAGGAGGCCGTCGTCGCCGCTGCCTGACGGCCCGTCGTCCAAGCTCGTCCCGTACCTGTCACCCGAGAACCCAGTCATCCGAGAAACCAGGCCTCGACAACACCCCCACCTCTGAAGGAGAAACCATGCCCAGCACCACCGTCACCGTCGGCTCCTCGGTCGGCCTGCACGCCCGCCCCGCCGCCGTCATCGCCCAGGCCGCGACGGAGGCCGGAGTTCCCGTCACCCTCGCCGTCCCGGGCGGTACGCCGGTGGACGCCGGTTCCGCCCTGCTGATCATGACCCTCGGCGCCAAGTGCGGCGACGAGGTCGTCGTGGAGTCGGCGCACGCACCGACGCTCGACCGCATCGCCGGCCTGGTCCGTCAGGACCTCGACGCCTGAGGTGTGTGCTCACCCGACGGCGCGTTGCTCGCGGGATGATCGGTTCGCCGGCCGCCAACCCGTTCATCCCGTGAGCAACGCTGCATTGGGTGAGCACGGGCCAGCTCTCCAGAGGGTCACGGTCGCCCGAGGGCACCCCGGTACGGTGACCCGGTGACGCCCGTCCAGCTCGTCGCCCTCGATGTCGACGGCACGATCATCGACTACGACGAGTACCTGACGGACGGGGTCCGGGAGGCGGTGCGCGCCGTCGCCGACGCGGGAGTGCACGTGGTTCTCGCGACCGGTCGCTCCCTCGTCGGCGTCCTGCCGATCCTCGACCGGCTCGGGCTGCTGCACGGCTACACGGTCTGCAGCAACGGCACCGTCACCGTCCGCCTCGACCCGGAGCTGCCGGCGGGCTACGAGGTGGTCGAGACCGTCACGTTCGACCCCGCACCGGCCCTGCGGCTGCTGCGGGAGCACCTGCCCACCGCGGCGTTCGCGGTCGAGGACACCGGCTCCGGGTTCCGGCTGTCGGCACCGTTCCCGGCGGGCGAGCTCTCCGGCGAGCTGCGGCTCGTGCCGTTCGAGGAGCTGCTGGCCTCCCCGGCGACGCGTGTGGTGGTCCGCAGCCCCGAGCACACCCCGGAGGAGTTCTTCGAGGTGGTCCAGAGGATCGGGCTGCACGGCGTCAGCTACGCGGTCGGCTGGACGGCGTGGCTCGACCTCGCGCCCGAGGGCATCAGCAAGGCCAGCGCCCTGGAGCACGTCCGCCAGCGCCTCGACGTGAACCTGGACGCCACCCTCGCGGTCGGGGACGGCCGCAACGACGTCGAGATGTTCGCCTGGGCCGCCCACGCCGTCGCGATGGGGAACGCCCTCGACGAGGCGCTGCAGGCCGCCGACGAGGTGGCCGGTGACGTGAAGGACGACGGCCTGGTCGGCGTGCTCGAGTCCGCCCTGGCCGGGCGGGCGGCGGCGTTCCCCGCCGGACGCGGGGGATAAGCGGACTTCCCGAGCACCTTGCTCGCCGAATGGCCCCGCCGAGGCCCCGCCCAGGGGCCACAGCCCGAGCAAGGCGACGGGGTCGTCGTCCCCAGCACCGGCATGGGCGAGACTGGCCCGGTGAAGATGGTGGCGACGGACCTCGACGGGACGATCGTGCGTCCGGACGGCACGATCAGCGCCCGCAGCGTCGCCGCCTTCGAGGCCTGCAGCCGTGCGGGCGTCTTCGTCGTCTTCGTCACCGGCCGGCCGCCCCGCTGGATGGGGGACGTCGCGGAGGCGACCGGGCACACGGGGACCGCGATCTGCGGCAACGGCGCCATCGTCTACGACCTGGGCTCCGAACGGGTCGTGCGAGCGCAGACGCTGTCGCCCGACACGGTGCGGGACGTCGTCAAGCGGGTCCGCGACACGATCGGTGACGTGGACGTCGGCCTGGAGACCCTCGAGGGCTTCCTGCGGGAGCCGTCCTACCGCACCCGCTGGGACGCGCGGGCCGACCAGCGAGTCGGCGACCTCGACGCGCTGCTGGAGCTCGCGCCGTCCGTGGTGAAGCTGCTCGTGCGGCAGGAGGGCAACACGGGGGACGCCATGCTCGCCGCGCTCCGGGCGCCCCTGGAGGGCCTCGCCCAGCCGACCCACTCGAACGTGAACGACTGCCTCGTGGAGGTGTCGGCCCTCGGGGTCAGCAAGGCCAGCACGCTCGCGGACCTGGCCGCCGAGCACGCCATCGACCCCGCCGACGTCGTCGCGTTCGGCGACATGCCCAACGACCTGGAGATGCTCGGCTGGGCCGGGCGCGGCTATGCGATGGCGAACGGCCATCCCGAGGTGCTGGCCGCCGCGGACGCGATCGCGCCACCGTGCGACGAGGACGGCGTGGCGCAGGTGATCGAGGAGCTGCTGCGGGGCTGATCAGCGCTTGCCGCTGCTCTGCTTGCCGCCGGTCTCCTGCTTCTCCTTCTCGGAGCCCTTCTCCTTCTCGGAGCCCTTCCCCTGCTCTGACGTCTTCCCCTGCTCTGACACGGCGTCGAGCCGGATCTCCTTCGCCTCCTCGCGGGCCTTCTCCTCACGCTGCTGCCGCTTCTCGATGCCCTTGGTGTCGCGCGGGGGAAGCTGGAGCTCGGTCTCGGCCTCCATGCCGGCCTGGAGCTCGCGGCTGCGCTCCAGCTCGGAGTCGAACTCGGCGCCGAACAGCAGCGCGAGGTTCGTGATCCACAGCCACAGCAGGAAGACGATGACGCCGGCGAGGGTGCCGTAGGTCTTGTTGTAGCTGCCGAACTGGCTGACGTAGAGGCCGAAGCCGACCGAGGCGACCACCCAGATGACGAGGGCGACCAAGGAGCCGAGGCTCATCCACCGGAACTTGGGCTGCCTGACGTTCGGGGTCGCGTAGTAGAGGACGGCGATGATCACGATCACGATCGCCACGAGCACCGGCCACTTCGCGATCTGCCACGCGGTGACCGCCGCGTCTCCCATGCCGATCACGTTCCCGATGGAGCGGGCCACCGGGCCGCTGACGACGAGGGACAGCGCGACAACGCCGATCAGGATGACCGCGCCGAGCGTCAGCACGATCTGCAGGGGCCGCAGCTTCCAGAACGGCCGCCCCTCGCGGATCTCGTAGATCCGGTTCATGGCCCGGCCGAACGCGCCGATGTACCCGGACGCCGACCACAGAGCGCCCAGCAGACCGAAGATCAGCGCCAGTCCCGCCGTCTGGTTGTGCACCAGGTTCTGGATGGGGGCGCGGATGGCGTTGACCGCCTCCGTCGGCCCGAGGTTCGCCGCGATGCTGAGCAGGGCATTGATCGTCCTCTCGCCCTGGCCGAACACGCCGAGCAGCGAGACCATCGCGATCAGCGCCGGGAACAGGGACAGCACCGCGTAGTACGTCAGCGCAGCCGCGAGGTCTGTGCACTGGTCGTCCATGAACTCGTGGTAGCTGCGCTTCAGCGCGAACTTCCACGCCGGCTTCTCGAGCTCGGTCGGGCTGTCAGGCTTCCGAGGGTCGTCCGGGGACGGCGCGTGCTGCCGCTCCTTGTCCTGCTGAGCCTGCTGCTGCTTCTCGTCGTGCTTCTTGTCGTCGGCGTGCTCGTCCTTGTTCTTCTTCCCGCCGAATGGCCACATCTCGAGAGCCCAATCCCTAGGCCTGCCCCTGACCCGGCCTCCGGGCGCAGGCAGGCTTCACCGTCAACGCTGCTCATCGAGTCTGAGGCCGCGTGCGGGAGTCCGCTCGTTGGAGGCGTCGCCGGCCCGGAAGGGATCGGCTCCCTGACGTAGCGCCGCCCCTTACCTACCGCTGACGACGAGGTCCCGCCACCCGACGGCTGCGTCGTGTGGCGGGACCGGGGGTCCACGTGCGGAACGCGGCCTACTCCTGGAAGTTCGCCGCCTTCAGCGTGATCTTGGTCGCCTTGAGGGCCTGGCTCACCGGGCAGTTCTCCTTGGCGTCCTCGGCGGCCTTCTGGAACTGCTCGGCGTTCAGCCCCGGCACCTTGCCGGTCACCTCGAGCTCGATCCCGGTGATTCCCTCGCCGGGCTGGAAAGTCACGTCGGCGGTGGTGTCGACGGACGTCGGGGGGTGGCCGTCGCCGGCCAGCCCGTTGGACAGGGCCATGGAGTAGCACGCGGCGTGGGCCGCCGCGATCAGCTCCTCCGGCGACGTCCTGCCGTTCGCCTGCTCGGCCCGCGAGGCCCAGGTGACGTCGAAGGTGCCCTGCCCGGAGGTCTCGAGAGTGGTCGTGCCCGACCCCTCGGTCAGGGAGCCTTCCCAGTGCGCCCGGGCGGTCCGCGTGGTGGCCATGTTCCGTCTCCTCGTGCTCGGGTGTGCTGACACGGGCAGCCTAGGCGGCGCCTGCGGAGGCGTGCACCGTCGCCCGGGCCCGGGCGGGACGGCTCGTCCCGGGACACGGGCGGCCACGTGCCTGCAGGCCCAGATGCATATGGACCCGTCACCAGCAACGATGTCCGAGTGGCGAGTGGTTCGGACCTCCAGCCGATGCTGGAGGCCCTGAAGTCGGTGGCGGTGGCCCTGAAGGAGGACGCCGTCCCCTTCGCGCTCGCCGGCGGGTACGCGGTCTACGCCCGCGGTGGCGCCGACAGCCGGCACGACGTGGACTTCGTCGTCCGCGAGGAGGACGTCGCCAAGGCCAGGCAGGCGCTCGAGAGCCGTGGGATCGCGGTGCTGGACCCGCCCGAGGACTGGCTCTTCAAGGCCCGTGTCGACTCGGCGCAGGTCGACGTGATCTTCCGGC
>JBKHWX010000263.1:0-5607 GCA_046566325.1 Actinomycetes bacterium
ACCTGGAACTTCTGGACCACCGCCGGGTAGATCCCGCCGACGACGATCGCCGACACCACGAGCAGGCCGACCCCGGTCGCCGGCAGCCGCCACGAGCCGCGCGCCGCGGCGACGAAGAAGAGCACCGCCACGAGGACGGCGATCCCCGCCAGGATGGCCTTCGCGGGCAGCACGGCCTCGATGCCGGTGTACCCGGCACCCGTGAACTTCTCGCCCTCGCTCGTGAGGGCCGAGTAGCGGTCCAGCCAGTAGGACGCCGCCTGCACGAGCACCAGCAGGCCGACCAGCGAGGCCAGGTGGATCCGCGCCGCCGACGTCGTACGCGGGCCGCCTCCCTGCAGACGCAGCCCGCCGTAGAGGTAGTGCGTCGCCGCGCCGGCGATCAGCGCCAGGACGAGCACCGCGGTCAGGAAGCCGGTCAGGAACCGCAGGAACGGCAGGGTGAACACGAAGAACCCGATGTCGAGGCCGAACTGCGGGTCCTTGACACCGAACGGGGTCTGGTTGAGCCAGAGCAGCACGCGCTGCCACTGCTGCGCGGCCGCCGATCCGGCGAACAGCCCGAGGCCGAGCGGCAGGACGACCATCACCAGGCGGCGCAGGGGCTCGAGGCTCTCCCGATACCGGTCGAGGTTCTGCTGCTCGGTGTCCACGGGGGCGTACACGGGCCTGGACCGGTAGGCGAACGTCACGCTCGCCGCCACCGCCCCCGCCATGACGCCGCCTCCGAGGAGGAACAGCACAACCTGGGTCAGGATCCGGGTACGGAAGACCTGGCCGAACCCCAGCTGCCCGTACCAGAGCACCTCGGTCCAGATCTCGGCGAGGATCCCGAGCAGGACCACGAGGCCGGCCAGCACGAGCAGCGTCGGCACCAGAGGACCGCGCCGTCGACGCTGGAGTACGGGCCGGGACGAGCCCGGCCGAGAGGCGAAACTCACGTCAGTGCAACCTCGTTGTTGTCGTGCTGCCCGCCCGACGTCGCCGGCAGCCGTTGGTACCAGGGTCGCACGGGTCCGCAGCAGGCTTGCGCCGCGGGCACCGAGCGGGCCTGGTCCGTCGTGCCAGGATCCGTGCGTGCAGTCTCTTTCAGACCCCAACGGCGAGCGGCGGGACGGGGTTCCCGAGAGCGGGGCCGCCGGCTCGGCCGGTCAGCACGAGGCCGGGCAGCAGACGCCGCTGGAGCGCGCGGTCCTGGAGCTCGAGCGGCACGTGGCACGCGGGGGCTGGGACGCGCCGGTCCGGGTGTTCGCCCTGGTCAGGACGGCGGCGGCCCTCGACCGCGACCCCGCTCTGCGGGACGAGCTGCCCCTGGACCTGCTCGCCTCCGCCGACGCCGACCCCGACCACATCACCTCCGTCGAGCAGGAGGACCTGCCCCAGGCCGGCTCGGTCGAGGAGCTGCTCGCCCAGATCGCCTGGGGACCCGCCGTCGACGGGGCCGCGATCGTGTGCGAGCGGGTCGTCGTCCCGCCGGACGTGGAAGCGGACATGCCGGACGACGCCGACGAGGCACTCGAGTACCTGATGAACCATCCCGCGCGCGAGGACGTCCGCCTCGCCGTCGGCGTGCTGCGCGACGGGCCGTCGTGCTGTGCCATCCGGACCCGCTCCCATGACGACGACCGGGCGGTCGGGACGGGAGCCGACCTCGCGCCGGGAGTCGCGGCAGCGCTGAGAGCGACGCTGGAGGAGTGAGCGGGCGAAGAACCGGGAGGCGCTAGAAGGACGCCGGTGCTTCGCCGCCGCTGCGCGCCACGCAGGTCGGCAGGGCCGCCGTCCCCTTCCCGGCGCCGATCGCCTCGACGGCCGCCCGCGCCTGGCTCAGGGTGGCGACCTTCACGACCCGCAGCCCCCGCGGAACATGCCCGACCACCTCGTCGCAGTTCCCCGCCGGCGCGAGGAACCACGTCGCGCCGGCGGCCCGCGCGCCGACCAGCTTCTGCTGGATCCCTCCGATCGGGCCCACCTCGCCGGCGACGTCGATCGTCCCGGTGCCGGCGATCTGACGGCCCCCCGTCATCGGCCCGGGCGTGAGCTTGTCGATGATGCCGAGCGAGAACATCATCCCGGCGCTCGGACCACCGATGTTGTCGATCTTGATGTTGACGTCGAACGGGAAGTGGTACGTCGGGTCGATCAGCACACCGAGCAGCGTCCTGCCGTCGTCCCCGCGCTCCGTCGTCACCGAGACGGTCCGCGACGAGCCGTCCCGGCGCACACCCACCTGGACGGCCTGCCCCGGGGGGACCTGCTGCAGCAGGCGGCGCAGCTGCGGCAGGTCGTTGACGGGCTGCCCGTCGAGGGTCTCGATCACGTCGGACTTCTCGAGCTCTCCGCGGGCACCGCCCTTCCCGCTGAACCCGTAGACGGTGAGGGTGGTCGGCACGCGGATCCCGAGCTCGAGCAGCGCGGCGGCCGTCGCGTTCTCCTGCGAGGTCGTCATCTCCTCGGTGCTCTGGCGCTCGACCTCCTTCTCCGTCTGGTTCGCGGGGAACAGCTCCCGCTCCGGCCGCACCGTCACGTCGTCGTCGAGCCACCCGCGGACGACGTCCGCGAGGCTGACCGTGGAGCCGGGGCCGCCTTCGATGGAGACCGTGAGCAGGTCGAGCGAGCCCTTCGTCGGGTACGTCGGGTGACCCTTGATCGAGATGAGGGGAGAACCCGCCGACGTGCCCAGCACGTCGCGCACGGGGCCCGGGCGCATCACGGCGAACGGCACCGGGACGATCGCGGCCACCGCGAACAGCACGACCGCACAGAACCCGCTGACCAGCATCGCCAGGGAGCGTGCGTCCATGCCGGTCGGCGGCGGCAGCCTCGACGGTGCCTCCCCCGCCTGGTCCCCCGTCTGGCCCGCCCCCCCGCCGGCCGGTCCGCTAGCCACGACCAGATCGTCTCCGACCCTGCCGGACCTTCGCCTGCCGCCACACCGCCGCCGTCCCGACGAGAGCAACCGCGGCTCCGGCGGCACCGAGGGCAGCCTCCTTTCGGTCCAGCCGCTCGGTGGGGTTGGCGCGCCGGCCCGCCACCTGCTCGAGGAGCGCGCGCAGGCACGCCTCGTTGTCGTGGCGAGCCCTCCACCCGACGTCGAGAAGACGCTGCGAGGAGACCACCCAGGGATGGACCACGAACTCCAGGTCGCTCGCGGGCATCGGCAGGACTCCGACCCGCTGCAGCCGTTCCGCGGTCGCTCTCGCCAGGGAGTGCGAAAGCTCCAGGCGCCGCATCCCGCTCAGCCGCTCGACGTCGTCGCGCCCGAGCCAACCGGGACAGCCGACGGTGTACGGACCCTCGAGTCCCTTGGCGACGATCGTCGCGACCGCCGAGGCCAGGTCGTCGACGTGGCAGAACTGCCACAGCATCGTGGCGTCCCGGGCGACGAGCAGCCGGGGGGCCTCGAAGTGGCGGGTGGTGAGGCTGTCGACCCCCTCCCCCACCAGCGCGGCGGGTCGGACGCACGCGAGCCTCAGTCCCGGGCTGGCGCTCGACACCTCCCGAGCCACCCGCTCCACCTCGCGCAGGTCCCCGACGACGCCGGCGTCGGGAACCTCGGCGGCGGGTGCGTCGTCCGGGATGGGGACCGGGCCCTCCGCACGGGCTCCGAACACCGCCGCGGACGTGACCACCACCGCGTGCCGGACGCCTTCGGCGGCCGCTGTCTCGAGCACCGCGCGGGCCGCCCGCGTCGCCGCAAGCCGCCGGCGGGCGTGGCCCTGCGCGAGCGCCCCCTCCAGGTCGTCGACGCAGGCCAGGTGGACGACGACGTCGACTCCGGCGAGGACCTTCGCCAGCGCCGGCGACGACAGGTCGACAGAGCGCCACGTCATGGGTCGACTCCAGGTCCCTCCCTCGGCGAGGTGGGGGTCTGACGGGGCTGACGGGCCCGGGACGACGGCACCCTCCGGGCGGACGCCGTCCACGGCCAGGACGCGTTCGATGCCCCCGTCGGGCCACTCGGCCAAGGTGCGGACGACGGCGCGCCCCGCGGGTGAGGCCGCGCGCGTCACCGCGACGACGCCCGCCCGAGCAGCTCTCCGCCCCCGACCGGAGGCTCTGCGGTCCGATGTGGAACTCACGGCGCCCCCTCCGTAGTTCAACCGGTCGTGCCCGTCCGTCGCGCGGAGATCGCCGTGGTGAACGACGGCTCTCCGATCGGTACGGTGGAGGGCACCGGTCGAGACCCATCATCCGGGTGCGCGTCGTCCGACGCGAACGACGCGCGGCGCCGGACGCGTCCCGACGCGACAGGTCGACGCAGTCGCAGGCCGCCTACCGCCGTCCAGGAGAGACTTCTATGAGCGACGTCCCAGCCCGCGGCGACTCCCCCGAGCCGGACGAGCCGCCGTCGAACCCAGAACAGCCGTCGAACCCAGAGCAGCAGGGGTCGGAGGAGCCGCGCGACGACCAGGGGTCCGGAGGGGCGGGCCCCCAGCGGCCAGGGCCGAGCGTCCCGGGCGGCATCGGGTCGGCGAGCGGGATCGGGTTCGGCGGCGCCGGCCCGGTCGGGCGCGAGCAGCCGGACCAGCCCGCCGACCCGTTCGCGGGCCTGTTCAGCCAGCTGATGGGAGGCTCCGTCGACCCGGCACAGCTCGCCGCGGCCGGCATCCCCACCGACCCCGCGATGCTCTCGCAGGTGCTCTCCCAGGTGCAGCGCATGCTGAGCAGCACCGGAGAGGGACCGGTCAACTGGGACCTCGCGAAGGACCTCGCCCGGCAGACCGCCGCTCAGGCAGGCGACCCGAGCATCGGGCCGAACACGGCGCGGGATGTGAAGGAGGCGCTGCGGCTCGCGGAGACCTGGCTGGACGGCGTCACGGACCTGCCGGCGTCCTCGGCGACGGCACAGGCGTGGTCGCGGGCGGAGTGGGTGGAGGCCACGCTGCCGACGTGGCGCCGACTCGCCGAGCCGGTCGCGACGTCGGTCGCGGACGCTATGGCCGCCGCGATGGCCCAGCAGGCGCCCGAGGAGGTGCGTCCGCTGCTCGCCTCCGCGGGGACGATGATGCGGCAGGTCGGCGGTGCCGTCTTCGGGATGCAGGTCGGGCAGGCGGTCGGCAGCCTCGCCGCCGAGGTGCTGTCGAGCAACGACATCGGCCTGCCCCTGACGAGTGGGGGCACCGCACTCCTGCCGACCAACGTCACCGCCTTCGGTGAGGGCCTGGAGGTGCCCGCCGACGAGGTGCGGCTCTACCTGGCCCTGCGCGAGGCCGCGCACGCACGGCTGTTCGCCCACGTCCCCTGGCTGCGCGCGCACCTGCTGGGCACGGTGGAGGCCTACGCCGCGGGGATCACCATCGACACGGACCTGATCGAGCGGACCGTTCGGGAGATCGACCCCACCGACCCGCAGGCCCTGCAGAACGCGCTGGCCGGCGGGCTGTTCGAGCCGCGACGCACACCCGCCCAGCAGGCGGCCCTCGACCGTCTCGAGACCGCCCTCGCTCTCGTCGAGGGCTGGGTGGACGAGGTCGTGGACGCCGCGGCGCGCGGTCAGCTGCCGAGTGCAGCCGCGCTGCGCGAGACCATGCGCCGGCGCCGCGCCGCCGGCGGGCCGGCGGAGCACACGCTCGCCAGCCTCGTCGGCCTCGAGCTGCGGCCACGCCG
>JBKHWX010000264.1:0-9287 GCA_046566325.1 Actinomycetes bacterium
GAGCAGAAGGAGGTAGCGGACGAGGCGCATACCAGCGGCGTTGCGCGAGCGCGGACGGCGCGGCCTGCCTGACGAGGCAGGCGTCAGCGGCCGGGCATCGGCAGGGACCGGGACGGGAGTCGTGGCAGCCATCAGCGTCTCTCCGAGCGGGCCGAGAACACCAGGTACGGGACGATGAGGACGGCGACGACGAGCAGCAGGATCGTCCCGATCACGGCCGCGTTCGCGTAGTCGCCGCGCGTGAACTCGAGCCACACCTGGACGGCGGGCACCTGGGTCGTGTAGTTCGTCTGCCCGGCGATGCTCATGATCAGGTCGAAGACCTTCAGCGACATGTGGCCGATGATGATGAGGGCCGACCGCAGCACCGGGCTCAGCTGGGGGAACAGGACGTAGCGGTACAGCTTCCACTCCGACGCGCCGTCCATTCGCGCCGCCTCTCGCAGCTCGTCGGGGATCCCACGGAACCCCGCGAGGAACAACGCCATGACGTACCCGCTCAGCTGCCAGATGGCGGGCAGGGCGATGGCGACGATGCCGAACCTGTCGTGCGTCCACCAGCTGTTCTGCAGGCCGCCGAGGCCTACCTCCTGCAGCAGCCGGTTCAGCCCCGTGGCGCGCTCACCTTGGGCGCTGTTCAGCAGCCCGCGCCAGACGACGCCGGAGGCGACGAACGAGACCGCCATCGGGAACAGGTAGATGGACCGGAAGACGCCTTCACCCCTGGCTCCTCGTTCCAGCAGCCACGCCCAGAGGAACCCGGAGAACAGCGTGCCCACGAGAAAGGCCACCGTGTACAGGACGAGGTTGACCATCGCGTGCTGGAACGCCGGGTCGGCGAACATCGACGTGTAGTTGCCGGCGCCGGCGTAGCCCTTCGCGGGCAGGACGCTGTGCCTGTCCTGCAGCGAGGTGTTGACGTTGACTGCGATCAGCCCGTACACGAACACGGCGAGCAGGACGACGGACGGGGCGATCAGCAGCAGGGGAGGGCCCCACGAACGGACGCCTCGGTGCACGAGCGGCTCCTTTGTCTGCCGGGTTCTGGGGCGCAAACCTCCCGGGAACCCGCGCTGTCAGGCGGCTGCCTCGGCGCAGGTTCCCGGGAGTTTCGGACGGGCTGGGTCAGCTTTGCGCGTTGCTCTTCGCCGCGTTCGCGAGCTGGGACTGCAGCTGCTTCGCGTCGCCCTGGGAGCTGAACTGGCTGACAGCCGTCGTGATGTCGGTCAGCCAGCTGACCGGGACGGCGGCGCCGTGCGCGAGCGACGGGACGACGGTGTCGTTCGCGAACGACTTGAGGGCCGTCTTCTGGTAGTCGCCGTAGTCGTCGGGGTTCGCGTCCGTCCGTGCCGGGATCGAGCCCTTCGCCTTGTTGAACGCGAGCTGCCCCTCCGCGCTGCCGATGGTGTTGAGCCACGCCTTCGTGCCGTCGGGGTTCTTCGCGCCCTTGGGGAGGGTGAACGAGTCGGCGAGGAAGTCGAAGGTCCCGTCGGTGCCCGGCACCGGGAACGCGACGTAGTCCGTGCCGAGCTTCTTGTTCTGCTCCGAGAAGGCCGCCTCCGCCCAGTCACCCATGACGTTGTAGGCCGCGGTCCCGTCGATCACCTGCTGTGTCGCGTCCGGCCAGTCCAGGCTCTGTCGGTCGGTGTTGGTCATGTCGAGCAGGGTCTTGTAGTCCTGCAGAGCGTTGGTGACCTCCGGCGACTGCCAGTCGGTCTTGCCGTTCCACAGTCCCGTGTAGCCGTCCGCGCCGAGGTCGGACAGCAGGACAGTCTCGAGCAGCTGGACCTGTGTCCAGTCCGTCGCGATGGAGAGCGGCGTCTTCCCTGTGGCCTTCACCTTCTGCAGGTCGGCGATCCACGCGTCCAGGTCGGCCGGCGGGGTGGCGGAGTCGACTCCCGCCTCCTTGAGCACGGCCGGGTTCGCCCAGACGACGTTGGCCCGGTGGATGTTCGAGGGAACCGAGTAGATCTTGCCGTCCACGGTGAGCAGGTCGACGAGGTCCTTCGGGAAGGCGTCCTTCCAGCCCTCCTGGTCGTACAGGGAGCTGACGTCCTCGATCTGTCCGGCCTTGATGTAGTCCGTGAGCTCGGCCCCGGCGTGTGCCTGGAACGTGTCCGGCGGGTCACCCTGCTGGAGGCGCGACGCCAGCACGTTCTTGGCGTTGCTGCCCGCTCCGCCCGCGACCGCACCGTTGACGAAGGCGAACTCCGGGTGCTGCTCCTTGAACACCTTGACGAGCGCGTCGAGGCCGGCCTTCTCGCTGCCGGACGCCCACCAGGTGAACACCTCGACGTCCTTCGTGCTGCCCGACCCTCCGGAGGCCGTGTCCCCCCCGCCTCCACCGCAGGCGGCGAGCGCGAGGCCCGCCGCCGCCATGCCCGCGATCAGAGTGATTCGTCGCATTGCATCTGCCTTCCGCTGGGTAAGCCGTCGGAGGGCGCGGTCTACCCGCGCACCTCGTGCTGGGAAACAGGGTCACAGTCAAGGGGTTCGGACGCGCTGCGGTCAAGCAGTGAACGCGCGTGGCTCGGGTAACGATTCGGCACCGGTATCGGGGGGACGGCGTCCAGTGCGAGCGCGACGGCCCCGAGGGCCTCCGCCCGTTCCCCGAGGGACGACGCCACGACCGTGACGGCGGAGCTGGCGGCCGGGACGGCGTGCCGTCGGACCACGCCCCGCATCGGCTCGAGCAGCAGGTCGCCAGCCGCGGCGAGCTGCCCGCCGATCACGACCATCCCGGGGTTGAGGAGGTTGCAGACGTTGGCGACGGCGACGCCGACGTACCGGCCGACGTCCTCGAGGACACGACGACACCCCGGGTCACCCGCGTCGGCACGCGCGATCACCTCGTCCGCCGTCGGTCTGCTTCCCTGGCTCTGCTCGAGCAGCGAGCACATCACCGGAACCGACGCCATCGTCTCGAGGCACCCGCGGTTGCCGCAGCGGCACACCGGCCCGTTCTCGTCGATCGTTGTGTGGCCGATCTCCCCCGCGGTCCCGGACTGGCCGCGGTAGAGACGTCCGTTGATGACCAGGCCCGCGCCGACACCCGTGGAGACCTTGATGTAGGCGACGTTCTCCACCCCCCTGGCCGCGCCCCACGTGTGCTCTGCGAGCACACCGAGGTTGGCGTCGTTGTCGACGTGGACGGGCAGGCCGACGCCGTCGCTCAGGACGTCGGCGGCGGGGAGCCCGACCCAGGCCGGCAGGATCGTCCCCTCCACGACTCGCCCGGTCCGGCTGTCGAGAGGACCGGGAATGCCGGCCCCGACGGCGACCACCCGTGCCGTCTCCGCCCCGGCTTCCTGCAGCAGCTCGCCGACCAGGCCGGCGGCGGTGCGGACGACGTCCCGCGCCGGTGCGGCTCGCTCGACGGACGCCGAGCGCTCGCCGAGCACGTGGTGAGACAGGTCTGCGATCGCGACGCGGACGTGGCTGCGGCCCACGTCGATGCCGACCGCGAGCCCGGCGTCGGAGCGCATGCTGACGGCCGTCGCCCGTCGGCCCGCGCTCACCGTGCTGCTGGTACGGATCAGCCCCGCGGCGGAGAGGTCCCGGACGATGTTCGACACGGTCGCGCGCGAGAGGCCCGTCCGCCGGGAGAGCTCGGCCTGCGTGAGCGAGCCCGCCGAGCGGACGACGCGCAGCAGCAGGTCCTGGTTGGCCTCCCGCAGAGCGCGCATCGAACCCGGCGTCGCCATGAACGCAAGATTTCTGTATTGCCTCTTATGCCGTCAACCCTTGAACGCAAGCCGGTTGATCACGAGTTGTGGAGATTGGTAGGTCCGGGGGTCAGCGGAAGACGATCGTCCGCCGCCCGTCCACGAGAACACGGTGCTCGGCGTGCCACCGGACGGCGCGGGCGAGCGCCCGTGACTCGAGGTCTCGTCCCACGGCCCTCAGCTCCGCGACGTCGTGCGCGTGGGTCACCCGTTCGACGTCCTGGTCGATGATCGGGCCCTCGTCGAGGTCGGCGGTGACGTAGTGGGCCGTCGCTCCGATCACCTTGACCCCCCGCGCGTAGGCCTGGTGGTAGGGGCGAGCACCGGCGAAGCTCGGCAGGAACGAGTGGTGGATGTTGATCGCCCTCCCCGCCAGCGCCCCGCACAGCCGGCTCGACAGCACCTGCATGTACCGGGCGAGCACCACGAGCTCGGACGTCGTCTCCTCGACGAGCCGCAGCAGCTCCTCCTCGGCCTGCCGCTTGCCCTCCGCCGTCACGGGGATGTGGTGGAACGGCACGCCGTAGAACGTCGCGAGCTCCGCGAGGTCGTCGTGGTTGCCGACGACCGCCGTGACCACGATCGGGAGGGTCCCGGACCGCTGCCGGTAGAGCAGGTCGTTCAGACAGTGGCCTTCCCGGCTGACCATCACGACGGTCCGTACGGGTCGCAGGGGGACGACGTCCCAGCGCATCGCGTACTCGCCCGCCACCGCGGCGAGCCGCTCCCGGAGCGCGCCGATGTCGCTCTCGGCGGCGAGGTGCACCTGCACCCTCATGAAGAACGACGCCGACGACGGCTCCCGGAACTGCTGGCTCTCGGCGATGTTCGCGGCGACGGCCGCGATCGTCCCCGACACGGCATGCACGATCCCCGGCCGGTCGGGGCACGAGAGCGTCAGCACCCACGATCGGCCGTCGGGGGCCGCAGGCAGCGCCGGGTTGGTCACGGCCGCCGAGGCTAGCGGGACGCCGCGTGGTCTCGGTTCGGTACCCTGGGGACGCCGCAACTGGCGTTCGAGGTGGGCGACCACCGGGAAGCGGCAGCGCAGTACCTCGCCGGCGCCGTCCCGACGGCCCTGCGAGCCGGACCCTCGGTCGTCCGCCTGGGCCGAAGGTCCCGACCGCTTCCCGCTCTACGACGGCATGGAGAACTGGTGACCGCTCGCCTGCTGGACGGCAAGGCCACCGCGGAGAGGATCAAGGCCGAGCTCGCGGGCCGCGTCGACCCTTTGCGGAAGCGGGGCGTGGTCCCCGGCCTGGGCACCGTGCTCGTGGGAGACGACCCGGCCAGCCACGCATACGTGCGCGGCAAGCACCGCGACTGCGCCGAGGTGGGGATCCGCAGCATCCGCGTCGAGCTGCCGGCCACGGTGTCCCAGGCGGACGTCGAGGCGGTCGTCGCGGAGCTGAACGCCGACCCCCGCTGCACCGGCTACATCGTGCAGCTGCCGCTGCCCGCCGCCCACGACAGCGACGCCGTCCTCGACCTGATCGACCCCGGCAAGGACGCGGACGGCCTGCACCCGTACAACCTCGGACGGCTCGTCACCAGGGTGTCGGGCGCGCTCAGCACGCCACTGCCGTGCACCCCGCGCGGAGTGGTGGAGATCCTGCGCCGGCACGACATCGAGCTGGCCGGCGCGCACGTGTGCGTCGTCGGCCGATCCGTGATCGTCGGACGGTCGCTATCGCTGCTGCTGACGCGCCGCTCGGTGAACGCGACGGTGACGATGTGCCACACCGGCACGAAGGACCTGGCGCGGCACACCCGGGAGGCGGACGTCGTCGTCGCCGCGGTGGGCGTGCCCGGGCTCGTCACGGCCGAGATGGTCCGCCCGGGCGCCGTCGTCGTCGACGTCGGCATCAGCCGCGTGCACGACGACGAGACGGGCAAGGACAGGCTCGTCGGCGACGTCCACCCGGACGTCGCTCAGGTCGCCGGGTGGCTGACACCGGTCCCGGGCGGAATCGGCCCGATGACACGGGCGATGCTGCTGGCGAACGTCGTGGAGGCCGCCGAGCGCTCGCTGTAGGGCCGCCTGCTGTGGCGCCGTTCCGCCTCGTCAGCGCATGTTGCCGGTGTGCCCCAGCGAGTACCGCCCCGGCTGCGGCCAGACCAGCAGACCGTGCGGCCCCGCGTCGACCGGGATCGCGTGGAGCAGCTCGCCGGACCGCGTGTCGATGACGTACACGGTCGAGTCGTACCGGCCGGACAGCCACAGCTGGCTGCCGTCGGCGGTGACGCCACCCATGTCCGGCGAGCCTCCGCCGGGCAGCCGCCAGGTGCCGGTGACCTGGAGGGTGGCCGCGTCGAGGACGCTGACGCTGCCCTCGTCGCGGTTGCTCACGTACACCTGCCGGGCGTCTCGGGACGGGTAGATGCCGTGCGCGCCGCGACCCGTGGGCACGAACCTCTCCACCGCCACCTCCGCGCCGGTCCCCGCACCGGTGGTCAGCACCCACACCCCGTTGCGGAGCATGTCGGCGACCAGGAAGTGCCGTCCGTCTGGAGCGAGCCGCACGTCCTGGGGCATCGACGTCGCGCCGGGCTCGAGCCCCCCCGCCGGGCCGCCCATGTGCATGGCCTCCATCCGGCTCGTGGCCCCGGGCGTCGCGACCGGGTTGAGGTCGATCACCTGGCGGACGGCGGTGACGTCGGCGTCGAGCACGAGCAGCTGCCCGCTGAACTCGCAGCTGACCAGGAGTGTGGCGAGGTCGGCCGTGAAGTCGCCGTGGTTGACGCCGCCACAGGGCACCGGCACGGACCGGCGGAGCTCCATGGTCGCCGGGTCCCGGACGTCGATCCGGCGCAGCCGCTTGGCCATCACGAGCGCCTCGGTCCCGTCGGGGGTGAAGTACAGGTTGTACGGATCCTCGACGGGCACCGGCTTGCCCAGCTGGCCGGTCAGGGGGTCGACGGGCGTCAGAGCGTTCCCGACGTCGCTGTTGACCCAGAGCGTCGTCATGTCGTGGCTGGGCACGACGTGCTCGGGGGAGCGCGCCACGCGGGAGGTGGAGATCACCGTGTAGGTGGCCGGGTCGATCACCTGCACCGTTCCGGCCCGCTGGTTCGGCACGTAGACCAGCGGCCTCGCCTGCCGCGCCGCCGGCGACACGTCCTCGGCGCCGGTGTACGCGTAGGGCGCGAGGCCCGCGGAGCCGTCGGCGCCCGAGGCCGTGCTGCCGCCGGAGCTCGACCCCTCAGAGCCGGACGGCGCCGGGGAGGTGACCGTGCCGGTGCTCGTCGCGGCGAGGGAGCCGGTCGCCGACCCCGAGACGGGGCCGCCGGCCGAGGTGCAGCTCGAGATCGCCAGTACACCCAGCACCGCGAGGGCCCGCACCGCCCATCCGTGCAGCGGCGGTCCGGAGATCACGCCGGCAACCCTACAAGCCCCCACCCGTGCTCAGTCGGGACGGGCTCCGAGGCAGGCGACGGTCGGTCACCTGCCTGTCACTGAGCGGTCAGCGAGCGCGCCGCGAGCTCGGCGTAGAGCGCCGCGCCGTCGGCGAGCACGTCGTCGGAGAACGCGGCGAAGGGTGAGTGGTTGTCGGGGGAGCGCGGCCAGTCGGCTCCGTCCACCGACGCTCCGAGGAAGAGCATCGCGCCGGGCACCGCGTGCAGCACCCGCGAGAAGTCCTCCGACCCCGTGATCGGCTCCGGCATCGTTCCCCAGCGCTGCTGTCCCAGGACCGCCCGGACCACCTGCTCCGCGAAGCGCGTCGCGGCCGCGTCGTTCACGGTGACCGGGTACTGCCTGTCGAACCTCGCGTCGACCTCGACGCCGTGCGCTGCCGCGATGCCCCGGCAGAACCGCACCGTGTCGGCCTCGAGCCCGTCGAGCACCTGCTCGTCGAAGCAGCGGACGGTCGCCGCGAACGTCGCCGTGTCCGGGATGATGTTCGCCTTGGTGCCCGCGTTGAACTGCCCGACGGTGAGCACCGCGGGGGAGAACGGTGACACGGTCCTCGACAGCAGCGTCTGCAGCCCGAGCACCATCTCGGCCGCCACCGGCACGGGGTCCTTGGCCCGGTGCGGGGCCGAGCCGTGGCCGCCGGCTCCCCGCACCGTCACGTGCAGCTCGTTGCTCGACGCCATCATCGGCCCGGGCCTGGCGATCACCACCCCCTTGGGCGCGAGTCCGGACATGACGTGCAGCGCCCAGGCGGCGTCGGGACGACGGCCGCTCGCCTCGAGGACGCCCTCCTCGATCATCACGCCGGCCCCGTCGAAGCCTTCCTCCCCGGGTTGGAACATGAGGACGACGTCCCCCGCCAGGTCGTCCCGCCGCGCCGCCAGCACTCGCCCGGCTCCGACCAGCATGGTCGTGTGCAGGTCGTGGCCGCAGGCGTGCATCCGGCCCTCGTGCTGGCTGCGGAACGGGACGTCGACCTGCTCGGTCACCGGCAGGGCGTCCATGTCGCCGCGCAGCAGCACCGTCCGCCGCTCCCCGTCCTGGCCAGCCCTGCCTCCGCGCAGCACCGCGGTCACCGAGGAGCAGCGCTCGCCCGTCGTCACCTCGACGTCGAGGCCGGCGAGCGCGTCGAGGACGAGGGCCTGCGTGCGAGGCAGGTCCAGCCCGACCTCGGGGATCCGGTGCAGCGCGTGCCGCAGGTCAACCAGGTCGGGCTGAAGGGCTCGGGCGTCCTCGAGAAGGGCCATGCCGCGATCTGTACCACGTCCCGCCGTCCGGTAGGACCGTCGGTCGAGCCGTCGCCGTCACGCGTGCTGGTCCAGCGCGGTCGGCAGGTCCCGCATCCGCATCAGAGGTGAGAGGACGACGGGCAGCGCGGCGAGGAGGCTTCCCGCGGCCGCGACCCAGAGGGTCGGCCGCACGCCGACGAGCTGCCCCAGCACGCCGCCGAGGGCGGCTCCCACCGGTTGGCACCCCCAGACGAGAAACCGGACGGAGGCGTTCATCCGCCCGAGCAGCGGCCGCGGGCAGACCCGCTGCCGGAAGCTCACCTGCGTCACGTTGTAGACGACGACGCAGAACGAGAACACGAACATGGCGACCACGAGCGTCGTCGTCGCCGGGAGGGGACCTGCCAAGGGGAGGAGCACGGCTCCCGGCGCCCACGCCAAGGCGGAGAGCGGGATCGCCCGGCCCTCGCCGACGAGCCGGGTCACGCCGCCCACGACGAGCGCGCCCAACAGCCCGCCGACGGCGCCCACCGCGAACACGACGCCGAGGGTGGCCTCGGTGAGGCCGAGGTCGCGGAGGACGAACAGCACGAGCAGGGCGTTCGACATCGCGCCGAACAGGTTCGCGACGGCGGTGCACGCCGTGATCCGCAGCAGCAGCTGGTGTCGCAGCACGAACGAGAGGCCCTCGCGGATCTCGACAACGAGGGAGCGGCGGCCCTCTCTCGACGGCGGATGGTCCGGATGCCGGATGCGGCGGACGAACAGCGCCGAGCCCAGGAACGACAGGGCGTCGAGGCCGATCGTCACGGGCGCGCCGACCAGGCGGATCAGGAAGCCGCCCGCCGCGGGACCGCCGACCATGGCCACCGACTGGCTGGCCTGCAGCTTGGAGTTGCCCTCGCTGATCCGGCTGGA
>JBKHWX010000265.1:0-4604 GCA_046566325.1 Actinomycetes bacterium
CGTAGAGCAGCCGCGTCCCGCGGTCGCCGAGCCGGGTGGCGAGCGTGCGCTTGCCGACCGCGGCGTCGCCGGCCAGGTCGCGCAGGTTGTTGGCGACGAGGATCGCGCAGGCCAGCGCCCCGACGCCGCACGCGCCGAGCAGCGCGGCGAGGCTGACGCGCCCGGCCTGCGTGTACGTCGTCCCCAGGACGGCGACGAGGCCGAAGAAGACGAACACGAAGACCTCGCCGAGCCCGTGGTAGCCGTAGGGGTTCGTCCCGCCGGTGTAGTACCAGGCGGCGGCGATGCACGCAGCGCCCACGGCGAGCAGCCACCACGCGCCGCTCAGGGCGACGAGCGTGAGGCCCGCGACCGCTGCGAGGCCGAATGCGGCAAGGGCGGCGCGCTTGACGGCGCTCGGCGTCGCGGCACCTGATCCGACGAGCCGCAGTGGTCCTACGCGCGAGATGTCGGTGCCTCGGACGCCGTCCGAGTAGTCGTTCGCGTAGTTGACGGCGACCTGCAGGGCCAGTGCGACGACGAGGGCCAGTAGCGCCCTTGGCCAGGAGCCGCCGCCGAGGCCGAACGCGGCGCCGGTGCCGACGGCGACGGGAGCGACAGCCGCGGGGAGGGTCCGCGGGCGTGCGCCCTCGACCCACTCACCGGCGGTAGCCACGGTCGGCGAGGCTACCGGTGCTCCCTGCGCCGACTCGCGTGCTGCCCCCGGCACCGGTGATCCATCCCGCGAACAACGCGTCAGTGGGTGAGCACGGGGTCCGGATGAGGACGGGGTCGGAGCGAGCACGGGTCGGGTGGGCGCGGAGCCGGCTACCGGCCCGTTGCGGTCTGCTCCACGTACTCCAGCAGCTCCTCGTCGCCGAGCTGTTCCGCGAGGACGCGTGCCTCACGCATGAGCTCCTGCCTGGAGGGGTCGGACTGCAGGTCAATGGTCGAACCCAGGAGCACGAGCGACACCGCGAGGTCGCGCAGGGCAGACGGCGTGGGGGAGGTGTCGGCCAGCTGGCGGCGCAGCCGGACGGACTCGGTGAAGGCGGCTGCCGCGCCGGCGCAGTCGTCCGTCGCCCGCCTGACCATCCCGACCTTGTTCAGCGAGACCGACAGGTCGCGCAGGCTCTGCGCGCTCGGCGCCTGCTCGACGAGGCGGCGGCGCAGGTGGCAGGACTCGGTGTACGCCGTCTGCGCCGTGGCCCAGTCCTCTGTCGCCTGCGAGACCGCACCCACGTTGTCGAGGGAGAACGCCAGGTCGCGCAGGAGGTCGGCGCTGCGCTCCTGGGTCGCACGCTTGCGGCGGAGCATGAGCGCTTCGAGCCAGCAGTCCTTGGAGCGTTCCAAGTCGCGTTGGGCGAAGGCGATCTGGCCCGCGACGTCCAGGAGCTGAGCACGGGTGCCGTCGTCGATCTCGCCCAACGCCAGCCCTTCCGCCACCGCATGCGCAGCGTATGTCGGCTCGGTCTCTGCAAGATGCCGGGCCGCGCGAAGGATCACCACCGCCGCCAGCTGGTCGAGGCTCTGGTGCTCTGCGGACTGCACGATCTCGACCGCCTCGTCGATCCAGCCTTGGCCATCCGCATCGGCAGCCAGCCATCGCAGCGTCCGCCGAGTGATCTCCCCGGCAGGAGCCTGGGTGCCGACGGCGAGCGGGTGGCCCTCCCTCGCCGTCGAGCCTTGCTCCGCGGGGGCTCGGGGGACCTCGTCGGGTCTTCCCGCGGCCGAGAGCCACCGGCGATCCACCGTGAACGACGGGGACCGCACGGACCACAGGTCTGAGGCCCGATGGCTGGGCAGGGACTGCAGGGCGCCCGGCATCACCAGCACGACTCCTCCGGCCCTGCTGCGGATGGTGTCGCGCTGCCTGTTCAGAACCACCAGCACCCGGCTCCACGCGTCGGCCCACTCGTCGTCCACGCTCGACGGCACTCCCTCGAGCCACGTCACCCCACGCGGCGGGCACAGCTGCTCCACCAGCCCTGACGTCCAGCCGGAGAGCTCGGCTGCACTCCTGGCGACCCGGATCAGCAGCGGCTCGCCGTTCACGGACCGGTTCCAGCCGACGCGCTCTCGCAGCAGTGGCAACGGCGCCGGCTTCTCGACGTACATGAACGACAGCCAGAACCCGTCGCTCCAGCTCAGCAACCGTCGCAGGCGCTCCCACTCGGCCTCGCCCAGGGCGCTGAGCGTCACCGTCGCGGACACGGAAAGCCTCAGCCGCTCTGCTCGAGCTCGCCCACGACGATCGGGGACGGCGTACCAGGGCTCCTCGTCCGGGTACCTCAGCACGAGGTGCCGGTCGAGCAGCCCCGCGAGGCCCTCCCACTCGTCCTGCGTCCGCAGCGAGAGCTCGTGGGACTTGGCGATCCGCTGCAGCCAGAGCCGCTCGTCGTCCGCCAGCGGCAGGAAGTCGCCGCGGATCTGCGTCACCGCTCTGTCGACGTCCCTCGACGGGGCCGGCAGCTCGTGGATCCGCAGGACGACGTCGTCCAGCATTCGCAGGTAGTCGCACATGTGGCCCCCTGACAGGGCGATGACACGGCGCAGCTCGGTCGGGTCCAGGAAGTCCCCGAGAAGACAGCGGGGCGGCAGGCGTCGCTCCAGCACGTCCGTGAGCAGCTCGTACCCACCCTCGAACGCGTCGCCGGCGCGGTCCGCGACCTTGACGTTGTAGATCCTGCGCACCGTCCCGGCTGCCGAACGTAGCCACGGGGGCACGCAGAACAGCGTCCGCACCTCCTGGAAGCGCAGCAGGCTCACCTGCATGTCGAAGATCTCCGCCAATGCGTCGCGAACCTTCTGGAACTGCGTCTCGCTGCGGACGTGGTCGAGCGAGTCCACGAGCAGGACGACGCCGAGCCAGTCGCGGCCCTCCGCGGCGAACCTCTCCCGGATCGCCTTCTGGACCTCGCCGAGGAACTCGTCGGCCTGCCGGTGAAGCTCGACGGACCGGTCGCGCAAGAACTTGTCGACCTCGTCGCGGAACGTCGGGTCACGGCGCAGCGTCGCCTCGAAGTCGACCGGCAGCCAGTCGGAGAAGGGAGCGTTGACCGACGCCTGGCCCTCGATGCGTAGCCCCTTGAGCCAGCTGAGGAACCTGCTGCCGAAGCTCGAGACTCGCCCTTCTGCGAGCCAGCCCTTCGTGACCGCGGCGTCCCGTGCCCCCGCAGCCAGCGCATAGACCAGATGAACGACCGTGATCGGGATACGTGTCTCGAGGTACTGCTCGACGTCGAACTTCAGGACGGCGAAGCCCTCGTCCTCGAGATCGAGCGCGAGCCGGTTGAGCTGCGTGCTCTTGCCTGCCCCGCGGAAGCCCGACATGAACGCCAGGGAGGGAGCCTCTGACCACGCCACGTCGCGCAGCAGCTGACCCACGATGTCCTCGCCCGCCGCTCCCTGGTAACGGGCGCGGTGGACGTCGACGTAGAAGGGGTCGTTCGGCTGCAGCGACAACTGCCCGAGCCGGGTATGCAGCGCCCGAAGGGTCGTCGTCTGCTCCCTGCTGAGGGTCACGGCCCCAGTCTAGGTGTCCGCGATCATGTCGAGGCCTGCGTCCCGCACCAGGCGCCAGGCGGCACCGCGGTCGGGCTTTCCCAGGCCGGTCACCGGGATATGTGGGACGTCGAGCACTCGCTTGGGCGCGGCATGGCGGCCGAGCCTCTCCGCCACCACTTCGCGGACCTCCGCCAGCCGTGGCCGGTCGTCGGCCTCGACCAGCGCAACAACAGCGTGGCCCCACTCGTCGTCCGGGACGCCGAACACGAGTGCGGCGTGCACCCCGGGCAGCTCGAGCAGCAAGCGCTCGACGGCCGTTGGCGACACCTTCTCGCCGCCGGTGACGATCACGTCGTCGATGCGTCCGAGCAGGCGCAGCGTGCCGTCGTCCGAGATGGCGCCGGCGTCGCCGGTCCGGAACCACCGGCTCCCCTCCGCGTCCCGCACGAACGCTTCGGTCTGCGCGTCGTCGCCTCGGTACCCCATCGCGAGCGTCGAGCCGCCCAGCAGCACTCGCGCGTCGCCCGCGATCCGCATCCGGACGCCGTCCAAGGGCTCGCCGTCGTAGACGCACCCGCCGCTCGTCTCGGTCATGCCGTAGGTCGTCAGGACATTGACGCGCTCCTCGAGGGCGCGAGCCAGCAGGCTCGGAGGGGTCGCCGCGCCGCCGACGATGACGGCGTCGAACGTGGCCAGCGCGGCGAGCCCGGCCGGGTCGTCGAGCAGCCGCCGGAGCTGGGTCGGGACGAGGGCCGTGTACCGGGGACGGTCGCTGCCCAGCGTGGCCGAAGCGGCCGCGAACGCCTGGGGCGTGAACGGCAGGGCCGTGTCGAGGACTGCCGGCGTGGTGCCGGCCACCACGCTGCGGACCAGCACCTGCCAGCCCGCGACATGCGTGAGCGGCAGGGCGAGCAGCCAGGCGCCCTGCCCGTGGAGGCGGGCGTGGGTCGCGGACGCTGACGACCGAAGGGCGGACGACGGCAGCTCGACCAGCTTGGGGTCGCCCGTCGACCCGGACGTCGGCAGCAGCAGGGCCATGTCGCCGTCGACGGGTTCCTTGAGGTACGCGGCCTCGCGCAACCTCTGACCGGCCGCGTCTGACGGGAGCGGCAGCAGCG
>JBKHWX010000266.1:0-6724 GCA_046566325.1 Actinomycetes bacterium
ACGAGTCGAAGGCCGAGGCCTACAAGCGGTTCAAGGAGCAGTTCGCGGACAGCCCGGCGATCGTCGACAACGTCACCGAGGAGCAGATGCCGGAGTCCTTCCGGGTCAAGCTCGTCGACCCGGAGCAATACCAGGTGATCTCCCAGTACTTCGCCGGCCGACAAGGGGTCGAGCAGGTCGAGGACCAGCGCGAGCTGCTCGACACGTTCTTCGCCGTCCTCAACACCCTGACCGTGGTGGCGCTCGGCTTCGCGCTCGTGATGGTCGTGGCCGCCGCGCTGCTGATCGCCACGACGATCCGGCTCTCCGCGTTCAACCGGCGCCGGGAGACCGGGATCATGCGGCTGGTCGGGGCCTCGAGCCTGTTCATCCAGCTGCCGTTCCTGCTCGAAGGCGTGCTCGCCGCGTGCGGTGGGGCCGTGCTGGCGACGGTGGCGCTGTGGGCGCTGCTGAAGTTCGGCGTCGGCTGGCTCGCGGAGAACCTGACGATCTTCACCTACGTCGGGACGGCGGAGCTCTGGACCGTGGCGCCGGTCCTGTTCGCGGTCGCGATCGTCCTCGCTGGCGTGTCCTCCCTCGTCACCGTGAGTCGATACCTCAAGGTGTAATCGTGAAGCTCTAGCGCGAGGGGTCGGAGAGCCTCGGAGGCGATCCCAGCACCTCGTATCCGAAGTGCCCGTGTTGACCGCCTTCAGAAGCACAGTAGGCTCCGTCGCCGTCCGGCAAGGGACCGTCGTGGAGGGGATCGGACGCATGCGAGCACGCTGTGCGGGGGCGGCGACGCGAACCCGTATGACCGGCGCCGTCCTCACCGCCGCTCTGGCGCTCGGTCTGGGCATGGCCGGCACTGCACAGGGCGACCCGGCGGCTCGCAAGCGCCAGGTCGACGACAGCATCAGCGCCGTCCAGGAGGACCTGGCCGGTACGTCCGCCGAGCTGCAGAGCGCGTACGCGGCGTTGGCCGCGACGCAGGCGCGGCTGCCCGACGCCCAGGCGGAGCTGTCGGCGGCGGAGGCAGCCCGTGTCGAGGCGCAGCGGAAGGACGACGAGCTGGCGGCGCGGCTCGCGGCTGCTCAGGAGTCCGAGGCGAACCAGACGAAGGCGCTGGCGCAGGGACAGTCCGACATCGCGGCGACGGAGAGCTCGATCGGGAGGATGGCGGCGCGCGCCTACCGCGGCGGGACCGTCTCGGAGGGTCTCGCGCTCGCGCTCGACGCGGAGAGCCCGGACGACTTCGCGGACCGGTACCTCCTGGTCGACACGGTGATGCGCAGCCAGACCGGCGCCGTCGCGCGGCTCGAGCAGCAGCAGGCGGTGCTCGCGAACCAGAAGCTGCGGCTGGAGGCCGTTCGGGAGCAGGTGGCCGAGCTGCGGCGCGAGGCCGCCGCGAACCTCGAGGTGGCCCGCCAGGCCGAGCAGCAGGCGGCGGCCCGCAAGGCCGAGGTCGAGCAGCTGGTCGCCCAGCAGACGGCGGCGACGGCGACGATCACCGCGCGGCAGGCGGAGGAGCAGGCCAGCCTGGCGTCCCTGCAGGCCGAGCAGTCGGCGCTGGAGGCGGAGATCCGGCGGATCGCCGACGAGGAGCGACGCAAGGCGGCTGCCGCCCGGGCGAGCGCGAGCCGCAGCCAGAGCCGCGGAGCCCCGGTCGCCCCGGCGCCGTCCGGGGGAGGGGTGCTGTCGTTCCCCGTGTCGGCGCCGATCACGTCCGGCTACGGGTGGAGGATGCACCCGATCTACCACACCATGCGCCTCCACACGGGCACCGACTTCGGTGCCGCGTGCGGCACGCCGATCCGTGCGGCCGCCGACGGCAGCGTCGTGCGGGCGGGGTGGGCCGGCGGGTACGGCAACCAGATCCTGCTGAACAACGGCATCATCGGCGGGAACGTCATCGCGACCTCGTACAACCACATGAGCGGCTTCGCGGTCACGTCGGGACGGGTCTCCCGGGGCCAGGTGATCGGGTACGTCGGGACGACGGGCTCCTCGACCGGCTGCCACCTGCACTTCGAGGTGTTCGTCAACGGCGCACGCACCAACCCCATCGGCTACCTGTGAGGTCCGGGTCACCGCCTAGACTTGCTGGTCGCCGTCCACATGGGTGGCGCTGACAAGGGGAACGGGACGGGAGCGGCTGACATGCCGAAGGAGACGGGTCGCAAGGTTGTGGCGACCAACCGGAAGGCGCGGCACGACTACCACATCGAGGACGAGATCGAGGCGGGCATCGTCCTCACCGGCACCGAGGTGAAGTCGCTCCGGCAGGGGCGCGCGTCCCTGGTCGACGGGTTCGCGCAGATCACCGACGGCGAGGCGTGGCTCGAGAACGTCCACATCCCCGAGTACACCGAGGGCACCTGGAACAACCACTCGGTGAGGCGCAAGCGCAAGCTGCTGCTGCACCGCGCGCAGATCGACAAGCTGGAGGGGAAGCTGCGCGAGACCGGGATGACGCTCGTGCCGCTGCAGCTGTACTTCCGGGACGGCCGGGCCAAGGTCGAGCTCGGTGTGGCCCGAGGCAAGAAGCAGTACGACAAGCGCCAGGCGCTGCGCGAGCGGCAGGACACCCGCGAGGCGCAGCGGGCGATGTCGCTGCGCCGGCCGAGGGAGTGACGGACACGAGCGCGACGTCGTCCGCCGGGGGGCCTGAGGGCGGCGGGCCGGGTGAGGTCCCGGCGGGACGGCACCACACGGTCCTCGCGTCCGCGGACGGCCGGCCGTTCACCTCGCTGCGACAGCGCGCCGTCCCTCGCGAGGAGCGGTTCGCGCTGGGGCGGGCGCTGCGGGAGCGGGCGCACCGGTCCGAGCTCGGGAGGTGGGAGCCCGCTCCGGACAGACGCGACCCGGTCGAGCAGGTCGTCGAGGCCCACGAGGGCCGGGCGGAGTGGCTCGTGCCGATCCGGGTCGGCCGGATGGTGGCGTCGCCGTACGGGTTCCTCCGTGCGAGCGCGGGGATCATGGCGGACGACTTCGACTCGCTGCCGGCTACCGGGATCACACCGGTGATCTGCGGGGACGCGCACCTCGGCAACTTCGGGTTCTATGCGTCGCCGGAACGGCAGCTCGTGTTCGACCTGAACGACTTCGACGAGGCGCACCCCGGCCCCTGGGAGTGGGACCTCCGACGGCTGGTCGTGAGCGTGTGGGTCGCGGGACGGCAGAACGGCTTCAAGGAGTCGCAGTGCGAGGACGCCGTCCTGCACTGCGTGCAGTCGTACCGGGAGCAGGTGGCGAGGCTTGCCGTCGAGCCGCTGCTCGCGAGGTCGTTCGAGCGGCTGGACGTCGACCGGCTCCGCGAGACGGCACGGGACGAGGGTCTTCGGGCCGAGATCGACCGGTCTGCGAGGAGGGCCCGCCGGCGCACGAGCGACCGGGCGTTGCCGCGGTTCACCGCCGATGCCGGCGGAGAGCGGCGGATCGTGGAGGAGCCGCCGCTGCTCACGCGCCTGCCGGAGGAGGAGGCGGAGGCGCTGGCGGAGGCTCTGGACGCCTACCTGCTGACGCTGCCGCCCCACTGGGCTCGCGTGCTCGCCGGGTACACGCTCGTCGACCTCGCGCACAAGGTGGTCGGGGTCGGCTCGGTCGGGCTGCGCGCGTACGTCGCGCTGTGCGAGGGCAGCAGCCCGGACGACGCGGTGTTCCTGCAGGTGAAGCAGGCTCGACGGTCGGTGGTTGCCCGGTTCGTGCACGGCGACTCGGCATGGCACCGGCACCAGGGGCAGCGGGTGGTCGAGTACCAGCAGACCCTGCAGACGGTGAGCGACCCCCTGCTCGGGTGGACGTCGATGTCCGTGCCGGACGGCTCCGGTGACGGGGAGCGGCAGTTCTACGTGCGGCAGTTCCGGGACATGAAGGGCGCGATCACCGTCGACGGGATCGACGCGACCGCCCTCGCCGACTACGCCGGGATCTGCGGGTACCTGCTCGCCAAGGGCCACGCCCGCACGAGCGGGGCGTCGATGGTCGCCGGCTACCTCGGCAGCAACGACAAGGCCGACCGTGCCCTCGCCGAGTTCTCACGCCGGTACGCGGACCAGACCGAGCGCGACCACGCCGCGCTCGTGGACGCCGTCCGGCGCGGGGCGCTGCCGTGCGAGCCGGGCATCTGACCCCACCCCACCGACGTTCGCTGACAAAGTGGTTGCCACGGCGCCCGAAATGCCGGGTTCCAACCGCCACTTCATCAGCGAACCCTCGGGTTGATCATGGACTTCCGCCCCCAGGTCCCGATGGGGGAATGCCCCGCCCGTACACGTCGTTGAGCAGGTAGTCTGAAGGCGCTGGGATTACCGGCGTGAGCACCATGACAAGTCAACATGGGGGTGACAGGCTTCGACGTTGGATGTCGAACTAGGGGAAGCGGGTCGAGGACGCGGGGTTATCTCGTAAACGCCCTCCGCAAACCATAGGTGCCGATGCTAAGCGCACCGACTTCGCCCTCGCTGCCTGAGCGAGCGTGAAGTCCGTCAGCCCGGGGGTGCTCCCGACCCGGTAGCTGGCGTCATCTAGGGGGCCACTGCTCTCAGCCTTCGTCGTCGAGGCTGAGGGGACTCTCAGACGACTGGGCCCGGCAGCGGCGATGCTCGCTAGACCGCTGGGGCCGAGCAGACCGAACTGCGAGATGCACCCGGAGAAGCCCTAGGGGTACGACGACGGACGCGGGTTCGATTCCCGCCACCTCCACGCAGACGAACGCCCGGCAGCTGGCCCGGGCGTTTCGTCATCTCCGGGCTTTGCGAGTCCCGGCTGCCGGCCGGTCCGGGTGTTGGAATGCGCGGACCGCTGTGGGTACAGTGCTCGCGTTGTGCCTACGCAGGGAGCTTGGTGTGAGCACGGTGTCCGTCCGTGAGTTCTCGTACAACCCCAGTGCGATGTTCGCGCGCGTGGAGCAGGGCGAGACCATTCAGGTGACGAGGCACGGCCGGGTGATCGCTGTCCTGCTGCCAGGTGGGGAGTCCCTGGCGCGCTACCTCCCTCTGGTGACCAAGGGCCTGCTGAAGCTCAAGGCGACGACCACGAGCGACCTGGACCGGGTCCGTGAGCTCGCCGTGCCGTCAGACCTGTCGCCGCTCGACCTCCTGCTGGCCGAGCGAGCGGCGGATGACCGTTGATCTACCTCGACGCCTCGGCGCTGGTCACACTGCTTTCCGGTCGCAGCCACTCCGCAGAGCTCCGTGCATTCCTCGCCAAGGTCCCTGGCACGCCGATGGCTACGAGCACCATCGGGTTCGTCGAGACGGTCCGCACGCTCGACAGGGTCGGCAGCTATCCGACGCTGATGGCCGATCTTGTACGTGACGTGTCGGAGATCCTCGTGACGGAGGAGATCCGGAATGCGGCGGCCCTTCTCCCTGGCGGATGCCGAACCCTCGATGCCATCCATATAGCGAGCGCCCAGGTGCTCGGAGACAACTTGACGGCTCTCGTCTCCTACGACCGGCGCATGCTCGAGGTCGCTCGCGCTGTCGGTGTCGCCACCGCCGCTCCCGGCTCGCCGGACGTGTGCGAGTAGGCGACAAGCACGTCCACGCAGAGACGAGGGCCTCGACCGCCGACGGTCGGGGCCTTCGTCGTCCTACTGGACGAGGATGTAGCGATGGCCGCGCAGGACATCCGCCGACGGGTACGCGACGCAGCGGAGCAAACCCTCGCTGAGCATTCCGTCGTCCGTCCGGTCGACGTGCTGCTCAGACTCGGCTGGCTGGCCCCGAGCAGCTTCGACCGCTGGCGGCAGGGCCGCGTCGCAAACCTCGAGGACGTCACCGAGGCGGGTCTCGGCAAGATCTTGACGGCGATGACGGAGCTCGCCCGGTGGGCGCGCGAGCGCGGCCTGCAGCCGTCGGAGACCGCGTACGTTGCCCGCACCCGTGACCGTAGGCCGCTCCGCTTCAGCGTCAGCGGGGCGCCGGCGATCGAGCGGGCCTACCGCACGCACTGGGTCTCGCCTGAGCTGTCGGAGCGCAAGCGCGAGCGGCTGGCCGAACGGCAGAGCCGACCGCCGGAGCTGCTCGTGATCGTCGCGAGCAAGCCGTGGACGTGCGCCGGCTGCGGCGGCGAGTTCGAGGCGGGGGAGTTCCTGATGATGGACGACGAGGCGCCACACTGCCTGGACTGCGTCCACCTCGGGCATCTCGAGTTCCTACCCGCCGGCGACGCCGCGCTGACCCGCAGGGCGAAGGCGGCCAGCGGGCTGTGTGCGGTGGTCGTGAAGTGGAGCAGGTCACGCAAGCGGTACGAGCGGCAGGGCATCCTCGTAGAGCAGGACGGGCTGGAGCGGGCTGGTGCCCAGTTCGCTGATGAGGGCGAAGCCCGCGAACGCGGAGGCAGCGGGACGAGGCGCCGAGCCGCCACAGAGGAAGCGCGATAACGCAACTTGTTATCATGCGACTGTGCCTGGAACGTATGCGCACCTGGTTCAGACCCGGCGTGGCATTCTCGGGATGTCTCAGCGGGAGCTCGCCGAGCGTAGCGGCCTCAAACAACCCCTCATCGCCGCCATCGAGGCCGGTCGGCGCCGGCCCTCGGACGCTGCCCGTACGGCATTGGACCGAGCGCTCGCAGTTCGACCGTCGGTCGCGTTGGCGCTCGCAGAGAGGACGTACGGGCTCCGTTCGCCCGGGCGGGACTACCGGAGCCGCAAGTGTTCGGCTCGGTGGCACGAGGTGCTGACCGGGAGTCGTCCGACCTGAATCCCATCGTGGAGTTCACGGACCGGCACGACATC
>JBKHWX010000267.1:0-6098 GCA_046566325.1 Actinomycetes bacterium
ATGTTCCTCAGCCTGGAGACGGCGACGACGAACGGCGTCCTGGGCGGACTCGTTCTCTTCGACGCCGCCCCCGACGGTGAGCGGGGCCCGGACGAAGCGTTCATGCGACGGCGGATCACCGAGCGGCTGGACCTCCTGCCACCCCTGCGCTGGCGACGGGCCGAGGTTCCCTTCGAGCTCGACCACGACTACCTCGTCGAGGCCGACCGCATCGACGTGAACGCGCACATCCAGACCATCTCGCTTCCCTCCCCCGGGACGCGCGAACAGCTGACGGATGAGGTCTCACGGCTGATGAGCGTCGCCCTCGTACCCGGTCGCCCGCTCTGGGACCTCTACGTGATCGAGGGGCTCGAGGACGGCGGCATCGCCCATCTGCTGAGGATCCACCACGGTGTCCTCGACGGCGGGTCGATGCCGGTCCTGTGGGACTTCCTGGCCGACGAGCCCGTGGCCTCGCTGACACCGAAGTGGCCGCGTCCCGTCACGCCCGAGGCGACCGGTGGGACGGCGGAGATGCTGGTCCGGGGGCTTCTCGCCGCTGGGCTGCGCCCCGCCAGGTTCTTGGCGTTCCAGGCCGAGATGACCGGGTGGCTGATCCGGCGGTTGCGACAGGACGCCGGCACGACCATCCCTGCGGTGATCGCCCGGCTGACGCCCGGGGAGCTGGCGGCGCCGCTGTCGGCCCTGCTGAACCTGCGGCAGCGCCGAGTGGGCGCGCCCGAGATAGGGCCGCTGGTCCCCACGCTGCGGCCACCGGCCACACCGTTCGGGGGAAAGGTCAGCTCCCGGCGCAGCTTCGTCTTCGCCGACCTGCCCCTGGACGACTTCCAGCGTGTCCGGCGCACGTTGGGCGCGACCCTCAACGACGTCGTCCTGGCTGTGTGCGCAGGAGCAGTGCGCCGGTACCTGCAGTCGCACGGCGGCGTGCCGGACCGCCCGCTCATCGTGTGCGTGCCCGTCTCCCTCCGTAAGCGCGACGACGAGTTCACCTGGGGGAACCGGGTGAGCATGATCTTCGCGCCGTTCCCCACCCACCTCGAGGACCCCTTGGAGAGGGTGCAGTTCGCGCGGCACGCCGTGCAGAAGGCGAAGGCGAACTTCGACGAGCTGCCGACCGACCACCTCGAGTCCGCCAGCCGCTTCTTGCCCGAGGCGTTCTTCGCCGTGCCGGCGAAGCTCATGTCCGCGGCACCGGAATGGGTGCCGACGCTGACGTCATGGAACGTCGTCGTGTCGAACGTGCGCGGGCCGGCGGCGCCGGCGCACGTCGCTGGGACGCGCGTCCGCGGGTACTGGCCGGCCTCCTTCCTCTCGCCCAACGGCGGCCTGAACATCACGCTCCAGAGCTACGTCGACCGCGTCGACTTCGGCTTCGTCGCAGCGCGCGAGCACGCCGAGGACCTGGACACCCTCCCGGACCTGCTGGAGGAGGCACTCCAGGAGCTGATGGCCGAGGCAGACAAGGTGACCGTCGCCGCGCCCAAGGAGCCCGCGGGCAAGACGAAGCCCCCCACCAGGTCGACGACCACGCGAGCTCGTCGGCCCGCGGCAGGGTGACGCGCCGTCCCGCCCCGGGCACGGCTGCCGACAGGCGCCGGGATCCGCCCGAGGGCACGCAGGCCCACGACAAGAGCGACGCGCCCGAGGACGTCGTCCCCCGTGGCGATCCTGGTCACGGTTCACCGTCCACGAGTCAGCCGCCCGCGGCTCCCCGGGCCGCGGACGTCACCGGCTCGGCGTTCGGCGAGATCGTGCCGGGCATCATCCGAGAACGGCTCCCCCAGCTGGACCGGCTCGCCCTGATGCTGGACATGGCGCTCTACCGGGCGGCGAACGCCCTCGTGCTCGGGTCGGAGGCCGAGGTCCACCGGCGGTACGGCTGGAGCTGGAGCGGCTTTCGGATCCTGTTCATGCTCTGGCTCTTCGAGCAGGCCGAGGCGCGCGACCTCGCGCGACTGGCGGGCGTGAGCCGTCAGGCCGCGTCCACGGTGCTGTCGACCCTGGAGAGCAAGGGTCTCGTCAGACGCGAGCGCGGGACGAGCGTCGACCGGCGCCTGGTCGCCGTCCGGCTCACCCCCGAGGGTCAGAGGCTGATCGAAGAAGCGTTCCTCGAGCAGAACCGCCTGGACGCCGACTGGTTCGGCTGCCTGACACGGGAAGAGCAGCGCAGCCTGCACGGGATGCTCGAACGCGTCGCTGCACGCATCGCCGCCGGTGCCCGGATGGCCCGGACAGCGCAGTCGGCCCAGACGGCCCAGACGCACCCCCGCGCCGACCCGGGCGCTTCCGCTCAGTGACCCGCCTCGTGCCACGACGACCCGACCCCCACCGAGACGTCGAGCGGCACGGCCAGGTCCGCGGCACCGGCCATCTGCTCCCGCACCAGGGACTCCAGCTGCTCACGCTCGCCCGGCGCCACCTCGAACACGAGCTCGTCGTGGACCTGCAGCAGCATCCGTGAACGCAGCCCTCGAGCCTTCAGCTCGCGGTCGACCCCGAGCATGGCCACCTTGATGACGTCCGCGGCCGAGCCCTGGATCGGCGCGTTGAGGGCCATCCGCTCGGCCATCTCACGCCGCTGTCGGTTGTCGCTCGTGAGGTCGGGCAGGTAACGCCGCCGGCCCAGGATGGTCTCGGTGTACCCGCTGCGGCGCGCTTCGTCGACGACGCCCCGCAGGTAGTCCCGCACCCCGCCGAACCGCTCGAAGTACTCCGCCATCAGGCCGCGCGCCTCCTCGGTGTCGATGCGCAGCTGCTTCGACAGCCCGAAGGCGCTGAGCCCGTACGCGAGCCCGTACGACATCGCCTTGATCTTCGACCGCATCGCATGGGTGACCTCGGACGGAGGTACCGCGAACACCCGTGACCCGACGAACGAGTGCAGGTCCTCCCCCGACCGGAACGCCTCGATCAGGCCCTCGTCCTGCGACAGATGGGCCATGATCCGCATCTCGATCTGGCTGTAGTCCGCCGTCAGCAGGCTCTCGTAGCCCTCGCCCACCACGAAGGCCTCCCGGATCCGCCGTCCCTCCTCCGTCCGGATCGGGATGTTCTGGAGGTTCGGGTCCACCGAGCTCAGCCGACCGGTGGCGGCGATCGTCTGCTGGTAGGTCGTATGGATCCGGCCGTCCGGCGCGACCGTCTTCAGCAGGCCCTCCACGGTCTGCCGCAGCCGGCTCGCGTCGCGGTGGGCCAGAAGGTGCTGCAGGAACGGGTGCTCGGTCTTGACGTAGAGGTCGGCGAGCGAGTCGGCGTCCGTCGTGTACCCGGTCTTGATCCGCTTCGTCTTCGGCATCCCGAGCTGGTCGAAGAGCACCTCCTGCAGCTGCTTCGGAGACCCGAGGTTGACCTCTCGGTCGATCACGGCGAAGGCCTCCGCCGCGGACTGGTCGACAGCGGCCGCGAACTGCCGCTCCAGGGCCTCCAGCTGCTCCCGGTCGGCGGCGATCCCCGTCCGCTCCATCCCCGTCAGGACGTCGACCAGCGGCAGCTCGAGGCTCTGCAGCAGGTCCGCTCCCCCGCGGTCGGCCAGCTCGGCGGAGAGCACACCGTCCAGCTCTAGGACGGCGGCCGCTCGCACGGCAGCCCGCTCCGCCTCGTCGTCCCCCACGCCGGTGTCGAGCGTGAGCTGCGTGTCGTCCCCGCCCGACTCCGCGCGCAGCTCGCGCTGCAGGTGCCGGACGGCGAGGTCCGCCAGGTCGTACGACCGCTGGTCGGGCCTGGAGAGGTAGGCCGCCAACGCGGTGTCACCGACGACGCCGCGGACGTCGAAGCCGCGGGCGGCCAACGCGTGCAGGGGGCCCTTCGCGTCGTGCAGCACCTTCGGGCGCTCCGGGTCCGCCAGCCAGGCGGCGAGCGCGGCCTCACCCTCAGGGTCCAGCTCCAGCAGGTCCACGTACGCGGCGTGCCCGTCGGACGACGCGAGCCCGAGCGCTTGCGCGTCGCCCGTCCCCGCCGACCAGGACCCCTGCACCTGCAGACCCGTCCGCTCGCTCGCGTGCTCCTTCAGCCACCGCGCGAGCTCGGCGCCGTTCGGCCGCGCGAGCGCGACGTCGAAGCCGCCCTCCGCCTCGGGCTCGGGGGTGGTGAGGCTGGCGAACAGGCGGTCGCGCAGCACGCGGAACTCCAGGGAGTCGAAGAGCTTGTGCACCTCCTCCCGGTCCCACGGGACGACGGCGAGCTCGTCGACGACGACGGGCAGGTCGAGGTCGCACACGAGGGCGTTGAGGCGGCGGTTGCGGATCACCTGGTCCAGGTGGTCGCGCAGCGCCTGACCGGCCTTGCCCTTGACCTGGTCGACGTTCGCCACCAGACCGTCGAGCCCGTCGTACTGGTTGATCCACTTGGCGGCGGTCTTCGGCCCCACACCGGGCACGCCGGGCAGGTTGTCGCTGCTCTCCCCGACGAGGGCGGCCAGGTCCGGATAGCGCGACGGGCGCACCCCGTACCTCTCCTCCACCGCGTCCGGGGTCATCCGCGCCAGGTCGCTGACCCCCCTGCGGGGGTAGAGCACCGTCACGCACTCGCCGACGAGCTGGAAGGAGTCCCGGTCGCCGGAGCAGATCAGCACATCCAGCCCCGCCGCGCACGCCTGGGTCGCGAGGGTGGCGATGACGTCGTCCGCCTCGTACCCCTCCTTCTCCACCGTCGTGATCCGCAGCGCGTCGAGGACCTCCTTGACCAGCGCGAGCTGGCTCGAGAACTCGTCCGGCGTCTTCGACCGGTTCGCCTTGTAGTCGCTGTACACCTCGCTCCGGAACGTCTGCCTGGACACGTCGAACGCGACGGCGACGTGGGTGGGCTGCTCGTCACGCAGCACGTTGATGAGCATCGAGGTGAACCCGTAGACGGCGTTCGTCGACTGCCCCGTCGTAGTCGAGAAGTTCTCGACCGGCAGGGCGAAGAAGGCCCGGTAGGCGAGAGAGTGCCCGTCGACCAGGAGCAGCCGAGGCCTCGTCGTCGCTGCCGTCGATGTCGCCTTCCCTGCCGTCGTCGCCTTCCCTGCCGTCGATGCTGTCGTCACGCCCGCCAGACTAGGCGGCATGTCCGACAACGCTGAGACGGCCGCAAGCCCGCAGACCGGTACCGCAGGCTGGCTGACGGTCAACGACCTGAACGCAAACCTCGGCGCCCTCGCCGGGACGCTCGGGGTGAGGTTCACCGAGGCCAGTCTGGAGCGGTGCGTCGCCACCATGCCCGTGGAGGGCAACACCCAGCCCTACGGGCTGCTCCACGGTGGCGCGTCGGTCGCGCTCGCCGAGACGGTCGGTTCGATGGCTGCGGTGCTCGCCGCGGGGTCCGGCCGCGCCGCCCTCGGCCTGGACATCAGCGCGACGCACCACCGCGCCGTCCGCACCGGCACGGTCACGGCCACCGCCACTCCGCTCTCCGTCGGCAGGACCGTCGGCAGCTTCGACATCTCGGTCCGTGACGAGCAGGGACGACGCGTCTGCACGGCACGGTTGACCTGCCAGCTGCGAGACCAGCCACCCAGCGGTGGAGGTGTCCGGCCTGCCGGGTGAGCTCGCCGTCCTCAGGGGATGCGCGGCGTGACCGAGGGGAAGACCCTGCCGACCCTCGCCGTCCGGTCCGGCTGCGGCACCGGTCCTGCGCCCTGGTCCGACCGGGCCTGCTGCCTACGGCGCTTCGCGAGGACCTGGTCGATCGCCGACCTCCGTCGCATCGCCGGGCTCTCGCCGCCGAGGCGCCGAAGCAGCGCGGGAACCGGGACGACCCGCTGCGTGACGAGCGGTGCGAAGCCCAGCCTGGTGAGGAAGCGCGCCGTCTCCCGGTCCCCCGCGGCTGCGGAGCACGCGAGCCGCTCCAGCCCTGCCTCGTCCCCCAGGGCCGCGGCAGCCATCAGCAGCGCGCGGGCCGCCCCACGCCGCCGCCACTGCGGCCGCACGTACAGCTGCTCCACGTGGACGGCGTCCGCGTCCGTCAGCGGCAGCAGCTCCCCGCGCCGGAGCACCAGGACGCCGACGGGCTCCGGGCCCACCTCCGCGAGCAGGACGTCGACGTCCGTGCGCGACATCGCCCCGAGGACGCGAGAGCGGTGGGTGTGGACGTCGGCGCGCGGGTCGTGCCCCGCCTCC
>JBKHWX010000268.1:0-5029 GCA_046566325.1 Actinomycetes bacterium
GCGCCTGCGTCCTGCCAGGCCTCGCGGCTGGCGATCATCGCGTACTGCCCGGACGGGTCCAGCTTCTTCGCCTCGTGTCGAGGCAGCACCTCGTCGGCGGGTTGCTTCAGGCTGCACGCGAACGTCACGGGCAGCTGATACTTCTCGACCCAGTCCTGGGTCAGCGTGCGGGCGCCGGACGTGCCGGCCAGAGCTGCCTCCCAGGTGCTCTGCGCGTCACCACCGATGGGTGTGGTGGCGCCGAGGCCGGTGATGACGACGCTGCGGGGGCCGCTCATTGCGGATGCCTCCTGTCGGGTAACAGGACTACTCGTCTCTGTCGGGGTCTCGGAGTGTGCGCCGGAACGGGCTAGGCGACCGCGGCGCCCGTGCCGGCACAGGGTATGGCCGTCACGGACGCCGCGCTCGCCCTCGGTCGGTGCGCCGGACACGGAGGTCCCGTGCCGGCGTCCTCGACGCGGAGGGTCAGCCCTGCGCCTGCTGCACGTAGGACACGACGTCACGGACCGTGCGCAGGTTCTTGATGTCGTCGTCCGGGATCTTGACGCCGAACTTGTCCTCCGCCTGCACGACGATCGAGGTCATCGACAGCGAGTCGATGTCGAGGTCGTCTGTGAACGACTTGTCCATCTCGACCGACTCCTTCGGCAGGCCGGTCTCCTCGTTCACCAGCTCGGCGATCCCGGACAGGATCTCCTGCTCACTCTGAGCCATCTGTGCCGCTCCTTCGTCTCGTCGGTTCTGTTGCTGCCAGGTCTGTTTGTGCCTGGTCTGGTACTGCTGGTTCTGGTGCTGCGTGTTCTGCTACTGCCGTTCTCGTGCTGCCGGTCGGTCCCGGCGTCCCCGTCCGGGAGTCTTGCGCGGCTACCTCTCCGGGGCAGCCCGGCCGCTGGTCAGGGCAGGACGACGACCTGGCTGGCGTACGCCAGGCCGGCACCGAACCCGATCAACAGGGCGAGGTCCCCGGACTTGGCGGTGCCGTCGTCCAGCATGCGCTGCATGGCCAGCGGAATGGAAGCCGCGGACGTGTTGCCGGTCTCGGCGATGTCGCGTGCGACCTTCACGTTCTCCGGCAGCCCGAGCTGTTTGATCATCGAGTCGATGATCCGCATGTTCGCCTGGTGCGGGATGAAGACGTCCAGCTCCTCGGGCTCGATCCCCGACGCCTCGAGCGTCTTCCGGGCGATCGGGGCCATCTGCCAGACGGCCCACCGGAACACGCTCTGACCGGCCATCCTCAGCGCGGGCCACTCCGTCGTGTGGTCGCGCACGTCGATCCAGGAGTGCTTCTGCGTGATCACGTCCCAGGCCGCGCCGTCCGAGCCCCACAGCGTCGGCCCGATCCCGGGGAAGTCGGACGGCCCGATCACGACGGCACCCGCGCCGTCGCCGAAGATGAACGCCGTGGAGCGGTCGTGGATGTCGGTCCAGTCGGAGAGCTTCTCGACGCCGACAACGAGGACGTTCCCGGCGCTCCCGCCGCGGACCATGTCGTGCGCGAGGCTGACCGCGTGGCAGAAGCCGGCGCAGGCGGCGGAGATGTCGAACGCGGCCGCCGGAGTGGCGCCGAGCCGGTTCGCGAGCAGCGGGCCCGCGGCCGGCGTCTGGTACGGGTGCGAGATGGTGGCGACGATGACGGCATCGATGTCGCTGCCGGTCAGACCCGCCCGCTCGATCGCCTCGGCCGCCGCGGCCTCGGACATGTCGACGACCGTCTCGTCCTTGGCCGCCCACCGTCGGGTCACGATCCCCGAGCGCTCCCGGATCCACTGGTCCGAGGAGTCGATGTGCTGGCAGACCTCCTCGTTGGTGATCACCCGCTCCGGCCGGTAGGCCCCGACCGAGAGGATGCGGGCGTACTGGGCGCCCTTGGGCTGCAACAGCGTGTGCGTTGGCGGGGTCGGCGTGGACGTGGTCATGAGGTGCTCCCGGCAGGAGGTTCTTCCGGGACGCCGCCGCGGTGCTCGGCGATGAGCGTGCGAGCGTCGTCCAGCTGGTCAGGGGTCTTCAGTGCCAGTGTCGTCACGCCGGGAAGGGCGCGCTTGGCCAGGTTCGCCAGCGTGCCGGCGGGCGGTAGCTCGATCAGGGCCGTGACGCCGAGGGTGGCGAACATCTACTGGCAGAGGTCCCAGCGGACGGGGTTGCTGACCTGGTTGACGAGGCGCTGCAGCACGTCGGCGCCCTCCGGCACGACGCTGCCGTCGGCGTTCGAGACCAGCCCGACGCGGGGGTCGTGGGCCCTGATCCCCCGCGAGCAGGTCTCGAGGACCTCCACGGCCGGGGCCATGTGGTGGGTGTGGAACGCGCCCGCGACCTGGAGGGGGATGACGCGTGCCTTCTCCGGCGGGTCCGCCTGCAGCGCGGCGAGCTGGTCGAGGGTGCCCGCGGCGACCACCTGGCCCCCGCCGTTGGCGTTCGCCGCGGTGAGCCCATGGTTGTCGAGGACCGCCGCCACGTCGCCGGGATTGCCCCCGACGACGGCACTCATGCCTGTCGGCGTGACGGCGCTCGCCGCCGCCATCGCCTTGCCGCGCTCGCGGACGAACACCATCGCCTGTTCGTCGCTCAGCACACCGGCGGCCGCGGCGGCCGTGATCTCCCCGACGCTGTGGCCCCCGATGGCTCCGGCGCTGTCGACGGCCGGCCCCTCCGAGTCCGAGAGAGCGTCGAGGGCGACCAGCCCGCTCGCGACGAGCAGCGGCTGAGCCACGGCCGTGTCCCGGATCGTATCGGCGTCGGAGACCGTGCCGTGGGCGACGAGGTCGATGTCGGCAACGGCGGAGAGCCACCGGAGCCTGTCCCGAAAGCCGGGCAGCTCGAGCCACGGCTCGAGGAAGCCTGGTGTCTGAGATCCCTGTCCGGGGCACACGATGACCAGCACGTGTCAAGCCTGTCGGCCGTCGCGGCGTCCTGCCGATGCGGACGGCGACCAACCTTGCGCCGTCCACTTGGAGGTTTCCTACAAGTGAAGGGGCCTGACGTTGCCTGCCGTGGCGTCGCTGCCGGCCCCCGCCGACGTGCTGTCGGGAGGCGATGGCAGGGGCTGTGCCGACGACGGGCCCGGTCCGTCCGCGAGCAGGCCGACCGTCAGGGCGACCTGCAGGACGTACGCGTCACGCGCCGACGTGGCGTCCCAGCCCGTCACCTGGGCAACGCGTCGCAGGCGGTACCGGACCGTGTTGGGGTGTACGAACAGGGTTCGCGCCGTGGCCTCGAGCGACCGGCCGTGCTCGAGGTAGGAGACCAGCGTCTGCCTGAGCGCTCCTGATGCGGAGGTCAAAGGCCGGTACACGCCGTCCAGCAGAGCTCGACGTGCCGTGACGTCACCGGAGAGCACGCGCTCGGGCAGGAGGTCCTCGGCCAGCACGGGCCGCGGGGCTCCCGGCCAGGCACGTGCGGCCACGAGACCTGCGAGGGCGGTGCGGGCGGAGCGGCCGGCCTCCGACAGTCCGGGGACGACGGGCCCCACCACGATCGGGCCGGGCCCGAACCGCGGCACCAGGGTGGGCGCCGCCGCCCGAGGGTCCCGGGAGGAGCCCAGGACGACGACCAGCCGGTCGCCCTGCAGGCCGACGAGGGCGTCGTCCGCCGCGGACTGGGCCGCCTGCCTGACGTCCGCGACCGCGTCCTCCGCGGAGCCCTGGCTGCTCGCGCCCACGACAACCGCGACCTTCTCGTGACCCTGCCAGCCGAGAGCCGCGACGCGGGACTGCAGTGCGTCGTCCGCGTCGCCCCGCAGGAGCGCGTCGACGACGAGCGCCTCGAGGCGGGCGTCCCAGGCTCCGCGGGCCTCGGCCGCCTCGGCATACAGCTCGGCGGCCGCGAAGGCGACCTCTCGCGAGTACCGGAGCGCCGACTCGCGCACCGACCGCTCGTAGCCCGGCAGGGCGAGCAGGCCGACGTTGTCCTCGACGACCTGCACGATCGTCCGGACGAGCTGCAGGGTCTGGCTGAGCGTCACCGACCGGGTGAGCTCACGCGGTGCCCTGCCGAACACCTCGGAGGTGATGGTGAGCGGCGTGGTGGGGTCCCGGTACCAGGACGCGAAGTCGGCGATCCCGGCCTGGGCGACCAGACCCACCCAGGACCGGTCCTGCGGAGGCATGGCGCGGTACCACGGCAGGGACTCCTCGAGCTGGCGCAGCGCGATCGTGGCGACCTCGCCGGTCGGGCGACGTAGGCCGGGGGCGCCAGTGATGGCTGCGGCAGGAGCGGCAGGGGCAGCGGTCGGCGACGAGCCGGCCGCGGCAGGGTGGGGCGCTCCGGCCGACACGCTCGGATCCTAACGCTGATGACTGTGCGGTGGCTCCTGCAGAGTCCGGGCAGGCGTTTGTGGGCTTACGACAACGCACGCGAGCGGCCAGGCTTGAGGGCAGCAGCGGAAGGACCCAGGCGTTAAGGTCATCGAGACGAACACGGGGCAGGGACGGCGCACGTCGGCCTGGCTCTCGAAAGGACAGCATGCGATTCCTCGACCGACTGCGCGCAAGGATGTTGCGAGCGGCCCCGCCGGTGCTCCAGCCCGCTCTCCGCTCGGTCAGCGGGCGAGCAGGTGCGCAGCGGCGTACCAGCGTGCGCGCGCCGCTCGACCTCGCTCGCGAGAACAACCTGCGGATGCGGCTGCACGACGACCCGAACGACGAGAAGGCCTTCGACGAGCTGGCGGAGATCGTGCGGCGACGGGCGGCGGAGGGCCACGTGCCGGAGGGCAGGCTGGGTCAGTCCGTCCCGCCAACGGACCCGGAGCGCGCGGCCAACGACGCGGTGTGGGCACTGGCGGAGGAGGTCGCGCAGAACCATCGGGCGTGGTATCCGCTGGTCGAGCTCGCCCGGTTGTCGATCCACGACGATCGGAAGGCCGCACTCCGTCGCCTCGGTACCGCCGCGGAGCGCGACCCTTCAGGATGCGCGCTCGTCGAGGGCCTCGAGATGCTGCGCCAGGTCGGACTGCCTGACGAGGCGCTGGGCCTCGGCGTCGGTCACTGGCGCCCGCGTGAGCACGACGTGGAGGCGGGCCGGCAGGTCATCG
>JBKHWX010000269.1:0-8240 GCA_046566325.1 Actinomycetes bacterium
TCCGGGCCGCTAGGCCAGCCTGTCGGTGGCTCTTGCGAGGATGTCGGAGATGCACCTCACCACCGCTGACGACGTCCTCGCCGCGCTCGACCCCGAGCAGCGGCAGGTCGCGCTGGCGCTGTCGGGGCCGGTCTGCGTGCTCGCGGGTGCGGGCACCGGCAAGACGAGGGCTCTCACCCACCGCATCGCGTACGGCGCGCTGTCGGGCGCCTACGTCCCGTCGCACGTGCTGGCGGTCACGTTCACGGCCAGGGCGGCCGTCGAGATGCGCTCGCGCCTGCGCGACCTCGGCGTCCCCGCCGTCCAGGCCCGGACGTTCCACGCCGCGGCCCTCCGGCAGCTCCAGTACTTCTGGCCGCGCGTGGTCGGCGGCTCCCTCCCGCGGCTCGTCGAGCACAAGGCCCCGCTGGTGGCCGAGGCGGCGGCGCGCCTTCGGATCCGCCCCGACAAGGCGGCCGTCCGCGACATCTCGGCCGAGATCGAGTGGGCGAAGGTCAGCATGCTGACGCCGGAGGGGTACCCCGCCGCCGCCCGCCGCGCCGGCCGAGCCGCCCCGGCAGACATCGACATCCCCACGATGAGCCACCTGCTCCAGAGCTACGAGGACGTCAAGACCGACCGCGGGGTGATCGACTTCGAGGATGTCCTGCTGCTGGCCGTCGGCATCCTGCAGGAGCACGCGGAGGTGGCCGAGGCCGTCCGGCACCAGTACCGGCACCTCGTGGTCGACGAGTACCAGGACGTCTCCCAGCTGCAGCAGCGGCTGCTCGACCTGTGGCTCGGGGACCGCGAGGACGTCTGTGTCGTCGGTGACCCCAGCCAGACCATCTACTCGTTCGCGGGAGCCAGCCCGGAGTACCTGCTGCAGTTCCCGAAGCGCTACCCGGCAGCGACCGTGGTGCGGCTCGTCCGGAACTACCGCTCCACCCCTCAGGTCGTGACGCTCGCGAACCGCATGCTTCAGCGCGCTCCGCAGGAGGCGACGCGTGCGCGGGTCGAGCTCGTCGCCCAGCGCGCGGCCGGCCCGGCCGCCGAGCTCGCCGAGTACGAGGACGACGAGACCGAGGCGCTCGCCGTCGCACAGCGAGCAAGGTCGCTGGTGCAGGCCGGGACACCGGCCGCCGAGATCGCGATCCTCTACCGCACGAACGCGCAGTCCCAGCCGTTCGAGCAGGCGTTGGCCGACCTCGGCGTGGGCTACCAGCTGCGCGGAGGCGAGCGGTTCTTCGCTCGCAGGGAGGTCCGTGACGTCCTCGTCCTGCTGAGGGGGGCCGCGCGCTCGGACGACGGCAGCGAGCCGCTGGGGCGGACGGTCCGGAGCGTCCTCGCCGGCGGCGGGTGGACCGAGCAGCCGCCGTCCGGGGTCGGCGCCGTCCGTGAGCGCTGGGACTCGCTCAACGCCCTGGCCGGCCTCGCCGACCAGCTGCAGGAGCGCCGTCCGGGGGCGTCGGTGCGGGACCTCGTCGCCGAGCTGGACGAGCGGGCGCAGGCGCAGCACGCCCCCACCGTGGACGGTGTGACGCTCGCGTCGCTCCACGCCGCGAAAGGTCTCGAGTGGGACGTGGTGTTCCTCGTCGGTCTCTCGGAAGGCCTGGTGCCGATCTCGTTCGCCGAGACGCCCCGTGAGGTCGCGGAGGAGCGGCGGCTCCTCTACGTCGGGGTCACACGGGCCCGTGAGCGCGTCCTGCTGTCCTGGTCGGCGTCCCGGACGGTGGGGGCGCGCGGCAGCCGCCGTCCCTCCCGCTTCCTGGACGGCGTCCCGCTCGAACCCGGCGCAGCTCGGCGGCCTGCGCAGGGGGCTGCGCGGGGACGGCGCGCCAAGGGCGAGGGGCTGGCGCGCACCTGCCGCTCGTGCGGCGCGGCGCTCTCGACCCCCGCACAGCGGAAGGTCGGACGCTGCTCGTCCTGCCCGCCCACCTACGAGGAGTCGACCTTCCACGCGCTTCGGGAGTGGCGGTCCGGTGAAGCAGCGGAGGCGAAGGTGCCCGCCTACGTCGTGTTCACCGACGCCACTCTGGTCGCCCTCGCCGAGGCCCGGCCGGGGGACCGCGCGGCGCTCGCGCGGGTACCGGGGATCGGCCCGGCCAAGCTGGAGCGGTACGGAGACGCCGTCCTGGCCCTGCTCTCGGACGCCGGCGAAAAGGAGCTCCGGTCCGCCGCGGCGCAGCCTGCCGAGTCAGAGACCGGGCAGTGAGAGGGCCCGCTGACTCACAGGTCCTGCTGACTCACAAACCCAGCACCGCCCGCGCCACGAGGAAGTAGATCACGAGGCCGCTCGCGTCGACGATCGTGCTGATCAGCGGCGCGCTGACCACCGCGGGGTCGACGCCCACCTGGCGTGCGAGCAGCGGTGTCAGGGACCCGACCCCCGTCGCCAGGACGCAGATGACGACGAGCGACAGGCTCACGACGGTGGCGATCCTCGTGCCGGCGAACAACGCCGCGGGCAGGAAGGCGACCGCGGCGAGGACGAGGCCGAGCAGCAGTCCCGTCCCCATCTCCCGCGCCACCACCCGCGGGAGGTCGCGACCCTCGACGTCCCCGACCGCCATCGCCCTGACCACGGTGGTCGCGGACTGTGACCCCGCGTTCCCGCCTGTCCCGATCAGGAGCGGGACGAAGAGCGCCAGCGCCACCACCTGCGCCAGCGTCTCCTCGAAGTAGTCGAGGACGTTGACGGTGAGCGTCGCGGCGACGATGAGGACGAGCAGCCAGCCAATCCTCGACCGCACGAGCCGCAGCAGTGGCGTGGACCTGTAGGACGACGGCAGCGGCGAGCTGCCCGAGCTGCGCGCGACGTCCTCGGTCTCGGCTTCGGAGAGGATGCGCATCGCGTCGTCCACGGTGAGGACGCCGGCGAGGCGGCCGCGCGAGTCCACCACGGGCGCCGCGATCAGGCGCGCGCGGCGCAGGTCGTGCGCGGCGTCCTCCTCGTCCTGGCCAACGGCTACGGTGACCGCCGGTTGCGCCATGACGTCGGCGACCCGTGCCTCGGGGTCGGCGAACAACAGCCGCCGGAGGCTGACGACGCCGACGACTGCGACGGCCTCGTCGAGGACGGGCACCATGTAGACCGTCTCGGCCTTGCTGCCTTCGGTCCGCACGTGCAGCAACGCTGCCGCGACGGTCTGCCCGGCGAGCACGCTGACGACGTGCGGGCTCATGGCTCGACCCGTCGAGCCCGGCGGGAAGGCGATCAGGGACAGGGTCTCCTGCCGCGCGGCGGAATCCAGGGCGTCGAGCAGGCGCCCGTGGACGTCGTCCGGCAGCCCGTCGAGGAGGCGTGCGCGGTCGTCGGGAGGCAAGGACGCGAAGAGCGTCATCGCCCGTTGCCGGGGGAGGCTGTTGACGAGGACGGCCTGACGGCTTCGGTCGAGCCGCCCGAACGCGGCCCGGGCCCGGTCGTCGTCCAGCAGGCCGAAGGCGCCGAGCATCGACTCCTCGTCCATGCGCTGCAGGTTCCGCACGAGGCCGTCCCGGGACAGACGCTGCAACGCCTGCCTCGCGGCCGTGCCGTGCCCACGACGCACGAGTCGTTCGAGCGCGACCAGCCTCACTGCCGCCTCCTGACCTGGTCGCACCGGTGTCACGACGGTGGCATGCCCGCACCGCGCTGGAGGTAGCTCCGCCAGCTCTCGTATGCCCGGCTCGCAGCAGCCCGGGTCTCAACGTAGCGTGGTCGCCCTGTCCGGGGACGACGGTGTCCGGGAGGGGCGTTCGGATGATGGCCACCCTCGTGAGACGGCGACACTGCCAGACGCTGCCGTTCTCGACATGACGCCGTTCTCCACACCACGGCCGACCAGGTAGCGCGAGGAAGGAGTCCCGATGAGGGCTCGTCTGATGGTAGGGGGCGCGGTGCTGATCGCTCTGGCTGCGAGCGGGTGCGGCGGCGGGGGCACGACGAGCGGCGAGGCCGGGTCGCCCAGCGGGTCGGCGTCGTCGCCGGGTGAGGGTGCGCAGACGAGCGGCAGCGCCTCCTCCGAAGGGGGCTCGGCCGCGTCACCCTCTGGCTCGGTATCGGCATCCGAGCAGGTGTCGCAGGCTGTCGACGCACTGGCGACGGCGGCGGGCGCCGTCCCGAACGGCCGGCCGTTCGACATGGAGCACGACACCGAGAACGGCCAGCAGGTGTGGGAGATCAAGGTCGCGGCCGACGGCAACCAGCACACGGTGTACGTCTCGCTGGACGGCAAGCAGGTGGTCGGCAAGCGGCAGGACCAGAAGCCGGACGACGACGTCCAGAAGCTGCAGTCCGTCAAGGTCGAGGCGGCCGATGCCCTGCGGACCGTGGCGGACAAGGAGCCGGGTGCCACGCTCGACGAGCTCGAGATCGACACCAACCACGACGACAAGGTCGTGTGGGAGGTCGAGCTGCGCCGCGCTGACGGCAGCGAGGTCGAGTTCGACGTCGACGCGGTGAGTGGGCAGATCCTGAGCTGACCTGAGCTGAGGCAACGCGTCGATAAATGCGTTGTGCTCGTCCAACCGGCACCTCTAACCTGTTCGACGAGCCCAGAACGTCCCGCGCGCCCTGGAAGGCGCGGCGGGTGCAGCGAGAGGAGGTGGCAGCGATGGACAGCATCATGAGCGGCACGTCCGTGCTCGGCGTCCCGACGCCGGTGCTCGCCCTCGCTCCCGCCTTCCCGCGTCTCGGGGCTGCTCAGAGCGGTCGACGGCACCGGCCCGGCGCCCACGCGGGCATCTCGGCACGTGTCACGGGAGAGGTGTGCCCGCTGACCGCCGCGGCCGCCGCTTCTCGTGACCAGCTCCCCGTTCCCTTCCCGGGTACCACTGTCGTTGGTGGGCCTCCGGTCTAGGTCTCGACCTCGTCCGGCGCCTCCAGGCCGCGGAACCCGACCCCGGGATCCGCGGCCTTTTGCCGGCACAGACCCCCTGCTTCCGAAGCCTCGACCACGACGGCATCAGTAGACCACCCACAAGGAGGCTCAAGATGCAGCTCACCGCCCTGCTCGACCGGCTCGTCGACCCGACCACGAGCACGGCCGGCGCGCAGCTCTCGCCCGACGTGCCGTGTCGGACGAACGACGCGGAGCTGTGGTTCGCCGAGTCGCCCCAGGACGTCGAGTTCGCCAAGACCCTGTGCCGCACCTGCCCGGTGCGCACCGCCTGCCTCGACGGCGCGAAGCAGCGGCGCGAGCCGTGGGGCGTCTGGGGAGGCGAGCTCTTCGCCGCGGGCGTCGTCGTCCCGCGCAAGCGTCCGCGTGGACGTCCGCGCAAGAACGAGATGGCGGCGTGAGCGTGCGCCCCGCGGGCGTCGAGCTCGACGTCCGCGCGGCGCCGCCACCTGGCCCGAGCCTTCAGAGACCCCGAACCTTCACCGACGGAGCATTCTCATGAACCTCCTGCACGAAGACCTCGCGCGCAGCCAGCGCCGGGACGACCTCGCCGCTGCCCAGCGGGCTCGGCAGGTCAAGGCTCTGCGCGCTCACCGGCGGGCCGAGCGCCTGGCCAGCAAGGCGCGCGGCGCGTCCCAGCGGGCGGCGGCTCGCCTCGCGCTGCTCAGTGCATGACGTCCGACATCCCACCTTGCTCGCTGGATGGCCCCCGGGACCGCTTTCCGGGGGCCATTCCGCGAGCAACGCGCGGGCGCTCGCGTCGCTCGCCTACGGTGCTCGCGTGCCGGTGACGATCAACCTCGCGCGGGACGCCGCCGTGGCAGCGCTCGTCGTCCCGGCGCTCGCGCGGGTCGTCGACCTCGTCGCCTCTCCGGAGGGACGCCGGGGGGCACCCGCCGCGGTCGTCGTCGCCAACTCTCGGGGCGCCGTCCGCCTGCATCGGGACGGGACGCACGAGCTGCTGCACGGACGGAACCCCGTCGCGAACACCGACCCGATGGCCTTCGTGCCCTACGAGCTCGAGCTCGCGGACCCCAGCCCCGACAACGACCGCAACGCCTATCCGGACGCCGCCCGCCGGCTGTTCGGTGTCTTCTCGGACGCCGACCGCAGCCCCGACGTCGTGATCGTCCACCACCCTCGCCACTACTTCCCCGAGCAGGGCGGGCATGTCGGCGAGCACGGCTCCCTCGACGTGGTCCAGTCGCGGGCTCCGCTGCTCGCGAGTGGCGCCGGCGTCCGCCCTCGCGGCCTGCTCGACGACCACGCCTACCTCGTCGACGTCGGCCCCACGCTCGCCGTCGCCGCGGGCGTCCCGCCGGACGACCTGCACGACCGTTCCGGGCAGCCGCTCGACGGTCGCCCTCGGACCGACCTCGTCGAGCCGGGGCGGCGACGGGTCGTCGGTCTGCTGTGGGACGGCGCCCACTGCGGCGAGCTGCTCGCCATGACCGAGCGGGGTGAGCTACCGGCGGTCGGGCGGCTGCTCGAGGCCGGCCTCGCCCTTCGCGGGGGCGCGGTCGCCGAGTTCCCGAGCCTGACCCTCGTCAACCACACGTCGATCCTGACCGGGCTCGGCCCCGGCCGACACGGCGTGCTGGGGAACGTCTTCTTCGACCGGTCGAGGGGGGAGCGGGTCGTCCCCAACGACGCGACGACCTGGCACCGCAGCAGCGAGTGGCTACGCCCCGCCGTCCGCACGGTGTTCTCGATGGTCGCCGACCACCGGCCGGAGCTTTCCGTTCCCACGGCCAGCGTCAACGAGGCGATCGACGCGGGCGCAGCCTTCTCGACGATGGGGCTGGTCCGGAGCCGCGGAGCCGGTGGGGACGGCGCAGCCAGACAGCACAGCGGAGCCGGGGCAGCCGGCTTGACCGACCTGCTGCCGCCGGCTGCGTCGTCCCCCTACCTCGGCAACCCGGCCCACCTGGCCGACGGCTACTTCTCCTGGGCGACGCAGGTGGACGACGCAGGGCTGGCGCAGGTGCTGCAGCTCTGGTCCGACCCCGTGCAGGCTCCGGCGCTGACGTGGTGGTCGACGGTGGTGACGGATGCCGGTCACCACGGGGGAGGGGTGCGCTCGCCGATGGCGCGGGACGCCTTCCGCGACGCCGACCGCCGGCTCTCCGTCTTCCTCGAGCATCTGGACGACCGGGGAGTGCTCGACGAGGTCACGTTCGTCCTCACCGCCGACCACGGTTTCGAGTCCGCCGACAGGCGCTGCACCGGCTCGTGGACGCCGGCGCTGCACGCGGCCCTCGACCCGTTCGGCGTGACGTGGCGGGACGAGGGCCCGGGATTCCTGTACCTGGGGGTCGAGCCCTAGCGCACGCACGGCGCGGGGACGGACCGCGAGAGCGCCGTCCTGTCTAGGCTTGCCCCGTGAGCGGGCCGGTCCACTGCCAGCGGTGCGGGTGCGCGTCGCCGTCCGACCCGCCGCCGCTCGGCTGGTCCGGAGGGGCGGAGCGGGGCCGCACGGTCTGGGTCTGCGATCGTTGCACGCGCGAGAACCTGCGGAGCATCGAGGGGAAGCTCGCGCCCGAGTGGTGGTGAGGGGAGCCATGCGCAGCCAGCTGTTCGACGTCGCACATCAGGAGAGGCAGACCCAGGAGGCCTGGGCGCTGCAGAGCCACAAGATGCTCAAGGTGACCCTCGGCCCCGACGTGCTTGCCGCGAAGGGCGCGATGGTGGCGTACCAAGGGCAGATGCAGTTCCACCACGAGGGCGCCGGCAGCATCCAGAAGCTGATGAAGAAGGTCCTGACGTCGGAGGACACGCCGCTCATGCGGGTCTCGGGGCGCGGCGAGGTGTTCTTCGCACGGGCCGCGGAGGACGTCTTCACGATCCTGCTCGAGGGCGACGGCATCAGCGTGGACGGCAAGAACCTGCTCGCGTTCGACGCCTCCCTCCACTGGGACATCAAGCGCGTCCAGGGCGCCGGGATGATGGCCGGCGGCCTGTTCAACCTCGAGATCGGCGGCCACGGGCAGGTGGCCCTGACCAGCGACGGCCCGCCGATGCTGCTCGACTGCTCCCAGCAGCCGACGTACGTCGACGTCCAGGCGGCGGTGGCGTGGTCGGCGAACCTGCAGCCCCACGTCGTCAGCAGCATGAACATGCGGTCGATGCTGCGCGGCGGTAGCGGCGAGGCCTTCCAGTACGCGTTCTCCGGCCCCGGCTTCGTCGTCGTCCAGCCCAGCGAGGGGCAGCCGGTCACCGCGGCCGCCCAGCAGGGCCAGGGCGGGATGCTCGGCCAGCTGTTCAGCTGACACCGAGCCCCGTCGATCTCTAGGTGCTGACGGCCGTCTCGACCCGGGTTGAGCCGGCCACAGGCACCCAGAGATCGCCGGGTCAGGGGTCTGCCGGAGCCTCGCGTACCCT
>JBKHWX010000270.1:0-12971 GCA_046566325.1 Actinomycetes bacterium
GAGCGGCTCGGTCGCCCCGCGCACCACCTAGGGATCACACCAGTAGCTGACCCCTGCCCGTCGCTGCCTTCCGTCCGTGCCCGGAGAGATCAGACGTCAGGAACACCGTGATCACGCTGCCGAAGAATCGCACCGCCCGTCTCGCCGGGCAGGCTGCTGTCCTCGTGTCTCTCGTCGGGGGCACCGCGGCATACGCCGCCAACGACACCACCGTTGACCTCACCGTGGACGGGAAGGCGAAGGAGGTCCGCGTCTTCGGAAACACCGTCGACGACGTCCTGCGCGCCGCGCATGTCGACGTGGGCTCCCGCGACGTGGTGGCCCCCGCCCGGGGGTCGAAGGTCAAGGACGGCGGCCACGTCGTCGTCCGCCACGCCCGCCTGCTGACGCTCACCGTGGACGGCAAGACGGAGAAGCACTGGACGACCGCGCTCACGGTCGACGAGGCTCTCCAGGACCTCAACCTGCGGGGCGAGGGCGCCTGGCTCTCCGCGTCCCGCTCGACCCCGCTGGGCCGCAAGGGCATCAACCTCGAGATGGTCACCCCCAAGAACGCCACAGTCCTCGCTGACGGTACGGCGAAACCTCTCGTCACGACCGCCGCAAACGTTGGGGACCTCTTCGCCCAGGCGGGCGTGCAGGGCGACGCGGACGACCGCGTGAGCGCCCCTCTCGAGACGCCCGTCACCGAGGGGATGACGGTCCAGCTCGTCCGTGTCGACACCCAGCAGGTCGTCGACAAGGTCGCCGTGGCCCCGCCGACCCAGACCGTCCCGGCCGGAGACCTCTACAAGGGCCAGACCCGAGTGCAGAGCGAGGGTCAGCCGGGTGAGCGCAGCGTCACGTACAACGTGACCACGGCGGACGGCGTCGAGGAGAGCCGTGTGGCCGTCTCCGACGTCGTGACCGCCCAGCCCGCACCCCGCGTCGTCGCCCAGGGCACGCAGGACCGCCCGGCCCCGGCTCCCGCGCCGGCCCCTGCCCCCGCCCGGGCGTCGGCCCCCGCCGCAGCCCCCGTCGCCAGCGGAAGCGTCTGGGACCGGATCGCGCAGTGCGAGGCCGGCGGCAACTGGCAGATCAACACCGGCAACGGCTACTACGGCGGCCTCCAGTTCTCTGCCGGGTCCTGGCGTGCGATGGGTGGCTCCGGCCTCCCGCACCAGGCCAGCCGTGAGACCCAGATCGCGATGGGCGAGAAGCTCCGCGCAGCCCAGGGCTGGGGCGCGTGGCCGGCGTGCAGCCGGGCGCTCGGCCTCCGCTGAGCAAGACCTCCTGTGCTCACCCGATGACGCGTTGCTCACGGGATGCACGGTTCCGCTCCGCCAAACCGTGCACCCGGTGAGTAAAGATCATCCGGTGAGCAAGACTCCCGACGGCCTGCTGGGGCCCGCCGACGTGCGGGCCCTGGCGGGCCGTCTCGGCGTCCGGCCGACCAAGTCGCTCGGGCAGAACTTCGTCTCCGACGCCAACACCGTCCGGCGCATAGTCCGCCGGGCCGACCTGACGCCGGACGACGTGGTCGTCGAGGTCGGCCCGGGTCTCGGCTCGCTCACGATCGCCCTCCTGGACGCCGCGGCGTCGGTCGTCGCGGTCGAGGTCGACCCGGTCCTGGCCGCCGAGCTGCCGCGGACCGTCCGGGACCGCCGACCCGACCTCGCGCCGTCCCTCACCGTGCTCGCCGAGGACGCGCTCGCGGTGACGACCCTGCCCGGCCCCCCGCCGACCGTGATGGTCGCCAACCTGCCGTACAACGTCGCGGTACCGGTGCTGCTGACCTTCCTCGAGCGGTTCGGCTCGATCCGGCGCGGCCTCGTGATGGTCCAGGCCGAGGTCGCCGACCGCCTCGCCGCGGCCCCCGGCAGCCGCAGCTACGGCGTCCCCTCGGTCAAGACGGCCTGGTACGCGCGGGTCGACCGCGACGCCGCCGTGCCCCGGTCGGTGTTCTGGCCGGTGCCGAACGTCGACTCGGCCCTCGTCTCCTGGCGTCGGCACGATCCGCCGGCGTCCCGCGCAGGACGACGCGCCGTCTTCTCCGTCGTCGACGCCGCCTTCGCCCAGCGCCGCAAGACGCTGCGCGCCGCGCTGGCCCCCTGGGCCGGGTCCGCCGCCCTCGCCGAGCGCGTCCTGAGGACGGCCGGCATCGATCCCGGACTGCGCGGAGAGCGCCTTCCGATCGGCGACTTCGCCCGCATCGCCGACGCCCGGCTGGACCTGCTCGGACCCGACGTGCCCGCAGGAGCGGGACAGGGCGAGGTCCCCTAGGGTCGCCGCTATGAGCAGGGGGAGCGCCGCCGTCACCGTGCGCGCGCCTGCCAAGGTGAACCTGTCCCTGGCCGTCGGGCCGCGACGCCGCGACGGGTACCACGAGCTGGTCACCGTCTTCCATGCGGTCTCCCTGTTCGAGGACGTCATCGCCGAACCCGCCGACGACCTCACCGTCGAGGTGACCACGCCGAGCGCCGGCGTCTGCGTCGAGAACGTCCCCGTCAACTCGTCCAACCTGGCGGTCCGAGCGGCCCACCTCCTCGCCGAGCGCTGCGAGGTCGCCACCGGGGCCCGCCTGCGCATCGTCAAGCGGGTCCCGGTCGCGGCCGGCATGGCCGGGGGATCGGCAGACGCGGCGGCGGCCCTCGTCGCGTGCGACGCGCTCTGGAGGACCGGCCTGTCGCGGGACGAGCTGCGCGACCTCGCCGCGGACCTCGGGTCCGACGTCCCCTTCTGCCTCCTCGGGGGCACCGCGGTCGGGACCGGCCGGGGCGAGCAGCTGACGCCCGCGCTCGCGAGGACCGGCGACTACCACTGGGTGCTCGCCGTCTCCGACCACGCGCTCGCCACCGCCGAGGTCTACGCCGAGTGCGACCGGCTGCGCCAGGGACGCCGGGTCCCCGAGCCCGAGGTCGACGAGGCGATGATGCAGGCCCTCCGCTCCGGCGACGTCGAGGCGCTCGGGCGGGCACTGTGCAACGACCTGCAGGCGGCCGCGTGCTCGCTGCTGCCCGAGCTGCATCGCGTGCTCGACGTGGGGGAGCAGTACGGCGCGCTCGGCTCGGTCGTCTCAGGCTCCGGCCCGACGGTCGCCTTCCTCGTCCGGGACAAGGAGGCGGGCCTCGACCTCTCGGTCGCCCTGACGGCGTCGGGCGTCTGCCGGACGACGCTACGGGTCACCGGCCCGGTGCACGGCGCCCGGCTCGTGGAGCCCGTCGTCCTCGAGCACTGACCCGAGCACCGACATGGCCCACCTGCTCAACGTCGAGAACGTGACGGTCACCGTCGCTGCCCGCACCATCCTGGACGGCGTCTCGCTCGGCCTGGACGACGGCGCGCGTGTCGGCGTGGTCGGCCGCAACGGGGACGGCAAGTCCACCCTGCTCCGGGTGCTCGCCGGCCGCCAGCAGCCCGATGCGGGCCGGGTCACGCACGCGGGCGGGCTGCGCGTCGGCTTCCTCGACCAGCACGACGACCCGGTTGCCGGACGGGTCGGCGCCGGTGGGGACCGCGCAGCGGCCGGCACGATCCGGCGCGCGGTGGTGGGCGACGCACCGGAGCACGTGTGGGCCTCCGACCCGGCGGTCAGGGCCGTCCTGGCGGGGCTGCTCGGCGACGTCGCGGCCGTCGTCCCCGGCGGGTTCGACGCACGGGTGAGCGAGCTCTCCGGCGGCCAGCGCCGGCGCGTGGCGCTCGCCGCCGTGCTGGTGGGCGACCACGACCTCGTCGTCCTGGACGAGCCGACGAACCATCTGGACGTCGAAGGGGTCGCCTGGCTGGCGCGTCACCTGCGGACGCGGTGGCCGTCGTCCAAGGGAGGGCTGGTCGTGGTCACCCACGACAGGTGGTTCCTCGACGCGGTGTGCGAGAACATTTGGGAGGTCCACGACGGTGTCGTCGACTCCTACGAGGGGGGCTACGCCGCGTACGTCCTCGCCCGTGCGGAACGAGCGAGGGTCGAGGCAGCGACGGCGGAGCGGCGCGCGAACCTGCTGCGCAAGGAGCTCGCGTGGCTGCGCCGGGGCGCACCGGCGCGGACGTCCAAGCCGCGCTTCCGCCTGGACGCCGCGGCCGCGTTGATCGCCGACGAGCCGGCACCGCGCAACGACGTCGAGCTGCAGCGGATGGCGAGCGCCAGGCTCGGCAAGGACGTCGTCGACCTCGAGGACGTCTCGTACTCCGTCCGCACCGAGGACGGCGAGGAGCGCGTTCTCCTGGACGACGTCACCTGGCGGCTCGGGCCCGGCGACCGGTTCGGGCTGGTCGGCGTGAACGGGTCGGGCAAGACGACGCTGCTGCGGCTGGTGGCCGGCGACGTCCGGCCCGACAGAGGGCGGGTGCGGCGGGGGTCGACCGTCAGGGTGGCGATGCTGGCGCAGGAGCTGCACGAGCTCGACGCGGTCGCGGACCTTCGGGTCCTGCAGGTCGTCGAGCGTGAGCGGCGTTCGGTCGTGGTGGGTGACCGGGAGGTCTCCGCCGCCCAGCTGGTGGAGCGGCTCGGCTTCACCCGCGAGCGCGCGTGGACGCCGGTCGGCGAGCTCTCCGGTGGCGAGCGGCGACGGCTGCAGCTCGTCCGGCTGCTCGTGCACGAGCCGAACCTCCTGCTGCTCGACGAGCCCACGAACGACCTGGACACCGACACCCTGGCCGCCGTCGAGGACCTGCTCGACGGGTTCGCAGGCACCCTGCTCGTGGCGTCTCACGACCGGTACCTGCTCGAGCGCGTCTGCGACCGGCAGGTCGCCCTGCTGGGCGACGGCAAGGTCCGAGACCTCCCGGGCGGCGTGGACGAGTACCTACGGCTGCGCGAGGCGGTGGAGGAGGACCGGCGGGCCGCGTCCTCTCGCGCTGCCCGTCCCTCGGACGACGCCGCTGCGGCCGGGAGCAGCAGCACGCCGGACGCCGGTGCGGTGCGGGCCGCCCGCAAGGAGATGGCGCGCCTGGAGCGGCAGCTCAGCAGGCTCGCCGAGCGCGAGGCGCGGCTGCATGACCAGCTGACCGAGCAGGCGACCGACCACGAGCGGGTGCTGGCGCTGGACGCCGAGCTCCGCGCCGTCCATGCCGAGCGCGAGCAGGTGGAGGAGGCGTGGCTGGCCGCGGCCGAGATAGCCGGCTGACCGCACGGCCCTGTCGCGGGCATGCGGCGGGCCTCCCGGTGATCGACCTTGCCGGCTATCGGGTGATCCGCCGGACGAGTGTCGGAGATCCTCACTAGCCTGTGTCATCCACCTCACGACCAGGTTCCCGCGGGGTGTGGACCGGCGCCGCCCGGTGGTGGCCGAGGTTGGACGGGGGCACGGGGTGGCAGCGACAGCCCGATCGACGTGGGGCGCTTCATGAGCGGGTGGATCTCGCCGTCCGCGGGGCGCCGACTGCTCGGGGTCGCGGGCGTGGCCCTGGTCGCGCTCATCACGGTCGGCACCTGGCTCGTGGACGACCCGGCGGACCACTTCGCCCGGTGGGGCTACCCGGCGGTCTCGCTCGTGCTGCTGTCCGCCGCGTGCTGGCTCCTGCTCGAGCCGGCGGCGTCGTCCCGCCTGAGGCACGGCCTCTTCGTCACCGCCCTCTTCATGTGGCTCGCGCGGCTGGGCTACCAGATCCGTCCCGACGGCACCCAGGACCTGCGCGACCTCGGCGCCTCCGCCCTGATGAGTGCGTGCCTGATGGTCGTCTTCGGGTACATCGTCCTGCCCCGCCGGCGCGCCCTGGCGGTCGGCATCGGCATGGTCGCCGTCTCGTCGGTCCTGATGGTCCCCCGGCTGCCGGCCTCGGCCGTCGACGGCTCTGTGCTGCTGGTCTTCGCCCGGTACGAGTGCTACCTCGTGTTCACGATGGCGCTCGTCCACCTGCTGGCCCGCACGAAGGACGGCGTCGTCGAGGCCGAGCTGGAGGCCGAGCGGATGCGCACGATCGCCTATCTCGACCCCCTCACCGGCCTGCCGAACCGCAGAGCTCTGAACGAGCTTCTCGACACCGAGGCCGACTACTCCCGTCGCACCCCGCTGTCCCTGATCGCCGTCGACCTGGACCACTTCAAGGAGGTGAACGACGCGTTCGGCCACCCCGTGGGGGACCGCCTGCTGCGGACCGTCGCCGACTACCTGCAGCGGGGCCTGCGCGGGGGCGACATGGTCGGCCGCTGGGGCGGCGAGGAGTTCCTCGTCGTGTGTCCCGGCAGCACGCTCCAGGAGGCGACCGAGCTGGCCGAGCGCCTGCGCAGGGCGCTGGAGCACGAGATGGTGACCGACGGGCATCGCATCACCGGTAGCTTCGGTGTCGCCGAGTACGTCCCCGGCATGAGCGTCGACTCGCTGGTCGCCCGTGTGGACCGCGCGATGTACGAGGCCAAGGAGCGGGGGCGGAACCGCGTCGTCGTGGTGCCGCGGATCGCCCGACCTCGTGCCCCCCGTGACCGCGTCGCCGCGTCCGAGGCGACGGGCCATGACCAACCCCCCGACGTTCGCTGACCACCCCCCGATGTTCGCTGACAAACCCCCCCGACGTTCGCTGACGAAATGGTTGTTCCAGCGCCCGGTTTGACCTGTTTTCAACCGCCATTGGGTCAGCGAACGAGCGCGGCGTGAGCGGGCTCCTGCAGCTCCTCCAGCACCCCCGTGAGGTGGTGGCGCCCCTTGCTCCCGATGACGGCGAGGTCGGCGTGGCCAGGGGCGTCGCCGGCGCGCACCGCGAGGGTCACCGTGGAGGGCAGCAGGATCGGGGCCGCGAAGGCGACGTCGTATCGGTATGTGTCGGGCAGCCGGTGCTGGACCGCCGCCAGCGCGCGTGCCGCCGTCCACATGCCGTGGGCGATCGCCCGTGGGAAGCCGAACGCCCTCGCGAACAGCGGGTTGAGGTGGATCGGGTTGAGGTCGCCGGAGACCTCGGCGTACCGCCTGCCGAGGTCTGCCGGCAGCCGCCACGTGACGGTGCCGGTCGTCAGGTCGGACGGCTCGGGACCCGGACGACGGGCGTCCGGGTCGGCCCCCGGTCCGCGGCGAAGGTAGGTGCTCGTCTCCTCCCAGACCGGCTCGCCGTCGACGGTCCCGGTCGTGACCAGCGACAGCTGGCGCCCGCGGGGGTGCGGCCGCAGGTCTCGTGCCTGCACGGTGAGGCTGAGCGGGACGGACGCGAACAGCGGCCGGTGGACCGCGATGCTGTTGGCGATGTGCACGAGGCCGACCGCGGGGAACGGGAAGGAACGCGACGTCACCAGCCGCAGCTGCGCGCCGAAGCCGAGGACGTGCGGGTACGTCGCGGGCAGGTGGTCGCTCAGGTCGAAGCCGCACAGCCTGGTGTAGCGGGCCAGGTGCTCGCGGTCGACATGGACGTCCGGCACCTGCTCGACCGTGCTCGGGAGCTGGTCACCGGCCCGGCGTAGCCCGGGGAGGCGCGCGAGCCCTGGAACCGCAGGCAGGGCCGCGGCGAGGTAGTCGGTGGACCGGGGCTGCCACGCCGGCCGCGGTGTCGTCGTCCCCGCCATCACGCACCCAGCAGGCTCTGGCCGCAGACGCGGACGACGGTCCCGTTGACCCCTCCGGAGCCGGGGTGCGCGAGCCAGGCGATGGTCTCGGCGACGTCGACCGGCTGGCCTCCCTGGCTGAGGGAGTTCATCCGGCGGCCCGCCTCGCGGATCATCAGGGGGACGACGGCCGTCATCTGGGTCTCGATGAACCCGGGGGCGACGGCGTTGACCGTCACACCGGCCTCCGCGGCTCGGGGCGAGAGCGCGCCGACGAGCCCGATGATTCCCGCCTTGGACGTCGCGTAGTTCGTCTGGCCGGTGTTCCCGGCTATCCCGGCGATCGACGACACACCGACCACCCTGCCCCCTCGCCTGATCGCGCCGCTGGAGAGCAGGTGGTCGGTGATGCGCTGCGGAGCGAGGAGGTTGACTGCGAGCACGGCCGACCAGGCGTCCGGCTTCATGTTCGCCAGGCGCTTGTCCCTGGTGATCCCGGCGTTGTGGACGACGACGTCGAGACCGCCGTGGGTCTCGTGCGCGTGTCGGGCGATCCGCTGCGCCGCGTCAACCGAGGTGATGTCCAGGGGGAGGTAGCTGCCTCCGGTCTCCCTGACCTGCCGGGCGAGGTCCGAGGCGGCCGCCGGGACGTCGACGCCGACGACGGTCGCGCCGTCGCGCGCCAGCACCCGGGCGATGGCGGCCCCGATGCCCCGCGAGGACCCGGTTACCACGGCCACCCTGCCGGCCATCGGCCGGTCGCCGCCCGACTGCGCGTCCGGGCCGCCGTCGTCCACGGGGGCACCTACGTGCAGCACCTGCCCGGACACGTACGCCGACCGCGCAGAGAGCAGGAACTGGACCGTGGAGGCCAGCGCCGCCTCGGCGCCGTCCGCCACCGTGACGAGGTTGACCGTCGAGCCGCGGCCCACCTCCTTGCCGAGGGACCTCGTGAAACCCTCGACCGCCCGCTGCGCGATCCGCGCGCTCTCGCTCGAGGTGGCCGCGGGCGGACGAGCGAGGACGACGATCCGCCCGCAGGACGACAGGCTGCGGACGACGGGGGAGAAGAAGGTGTGGAGGGCCACAAGATACTCGGGTCGCTCGATCTGCGTGGCGTCGTAGAGGAGTGCGGCCGGGCGCTCGGACGGCGCGAGCTCGTCGACGGTCTTGACGCCGGACTCGGCCGCTGCCCCCCGAGCGGCGTCGAGGGCGGCGCTCGAGGCGGTCGCCCCACCGAGGAGCGCGGGGCCGCGCAGCGGCGGTTCGCCGGGCCGGAACCGGCGAAGGGGTGTCGGGTTCGGCAGGCCGAGCGGTCGGATCACCCGCTGACCCAGGTTGCTCGAGGCGAAGGCGGAGTACCGGTCCGTCATGCCGCCACGCTACCGACCCCGTTCGCGCCCCCGCGTTGATCTGGGGTACCACGCGTTGCGGGAGAGGGATCGGGCCCGCCCTCGGCCGAGGGCCGCGGGGGCGGGGGCGGGGGCCCATGATCACGTGGGAGGGGTGGGGGAGGCGAGCGTGGGGGACGCGGCCGCGCCCTTCTCCCCGTGTGCCAGGCTCTGCCCATGGACGAGACCCAGCGCCAGCCCGTCCGCCGGGCCGCGATCGTCGCCGCCAACCGCATCCCGTTCGCCCGAGCCGACCGCGACTACGCCTCCGCCTCGAACCAGGACATGCTGAGCGCTGCGCTGAACGGTCTCGTGGAGCGCGCCGGACTCTCGGGTCAGCGCGTCGGCGAGGTGGTCGCCGGCGCCGTCCTGAAGCACAGCCGCGACTACAACCTCACCCGGGAGACCGTGCTCGGGTCTCGACTGGACGCCGCAACTCCCGCCTACGACGTGCAGCAGGCATGCGGGACGGGGCTGGAGGCCGCGATCCTGGTCGCGAACAAGATCGCGCTGGGTCAGATCGACTCGGGGATCGCGGGTGGCGTCGACAGCGCCTCGGACGCACCCATCGCCGTGAGCGAGGGCCTACGACGGGCCCTGCTCGAGGCGAACCGGGCCAAGACGTGGCAGGGAAAGCTCGCCGCCCTCGCGCGGGTGCGACCGCAGGACCTCGTTCCTTCTCCTCCGCGGAACTCGGAGCCGAGAACCGGGCTGTCCATGGGTGCGCACGCCGCGTTGACCGCCGTCGAGTGGGGGATCACGCGCGGTGAGCAGGACGAGCTGGCGCTCGCGAGCCACCAGAGGCTGGCAGCGGCGTACGAGGCTGGCTTCTTCGACGACCTGATGACCCCGTACCTCGGGCTCGAGCGAGACCAGAACCTCCGCCCGGACCTGTCGCTCGAGCGGCTCGGTGAGCTGAGGACCGTCTTCGGGCGCGGCGAGTCGGCCACCATGACGGCCGGCAACTCCACGCCGCTCACGGACGGCGCCTCCACCGTCCTGCTCGCGTCGCAGCAGTGGGCGGACGAGCACGGGCTGCCCGTGATGGCGTACCTGACCTGGTCCCAGACGGCGGCGGTCGACTACGTCCACGGAGCGGAGGGCCTGCTGATGGCGCCCGCGTACGCCGTCCCGAGGATGCTCGCCCGCGCCGGCCTGACGTTGCAGGACTTCGACTACTACGAGATCCACGAGGCCTTCGCCTCACAGGTGCTCGCGACCCTCAAGGCCTGGGAGGACCCCATCTTCTGCAAGGAGCGCCTGGGCCTGTCGGAGCCTCTGGGCGAGGTCGACCGCGCAAAGCTGAACGTGACCGGCAGCTCCCTGGCCACCGGTCACCCGTTTGCGGCAACCGGAGGCCGGATCCTCGCGACGCTCGCCAAGCTGCTGGCGCAGAAGGGGTCGGGGAGAGGGCTGATCTCGATCTGCGCGGCGGGCGGGCAGGGCGTGACGGCGATCCTCGAGCGCTGAGCAGGGCCCGCTCACCACGGGGACGACGCCGACCGCCCCGCGTGCTCACCGGCTGACGCGTTGCTCACGGGATGCACGGCTTTCGGCGCGCAGGCGCTGCACTCGGTGAGCAACGCTGCACTGGGTGAGCACGCGCGTCAGCGGGGCTCGGCCAGCCGCGGCTTGACCTCCAGCCCCGAGAGGCCGTTCCAGGCGAGGTTGACGAGGTGAGCGGCGACGTCCGCCTTCTTGGGCCGACGCGTGTCCAGCCACCACTGGCCGGTCAGGGCGACCATCCCGACGAGCATCTGCGCGTACATCGGCGCGTTCTTCGGGTCGAGCTTGTTGCGCTTGAACGCGTCCGCGAGGATGTGTTCGACCTGGCTGGCGACGTCGCTGATGAGACTGGCGAACGTCCCCGTTGACTGCGCGACGGGGGAGTGACGAACCAGGATGCGGAAGCCGTCCGTACTCGTCTCGATGTAGTCGAGCAGCGCGAGGGCTGCGCGCTCCAGCAGCAGCCGCGAGCTCCCCTCGCTGATCAAGGCGCCGGTGATCGCGTCGAGCAGCGTCTGGATCTCCCGGTCGACCACGACGGCGTAGAGACCTTCCTTGCCGCCGAAGTGCTCGTAGACCACGGGTTTCGAGACCTCGGCGCGCGCGGCGATCTCCTCAACGCTCGTACCCTCGAAACCCTTCTCCGCGAAGAGCTTTCGGCCCACGTCGAGAAGCTGTTCTCGGCGCTGCTTGCCGGTCATGCGTGCGCGAACGGGCGGCTTTCCGTTCCGTGTCGTCGTGGTCGCTGTCACCCCGGCATCACGCTGAGCCGTTCGAGGAGGCCTTGGAGAGGTTCTCCGCCTTGCGGGCCGCCGCCTCGTCCCGCTTCGCGACGAACCGCGCCGCCGTCTCGTCGAGCTTCGCCAGGAAGGTGGACAGCTCCTGGCGGGCGGCCTCGCCCCGGGGGCCGACGTCCGTGCGGTCGAAGACCTTCCAGTACCTGAGCACTGGCATCACGACCTCGTCGTGGTGCAGCCGAAGGTCGTAGATACCCGCCTTGGCGATCGTCATGGAGTTCCGGGCGAAGTTGGGCATGGTCGCGCCTGGCATCTCGAAGCCGACCACCTCGTCGCGGATGGCCTCCATCGTGTCGTCGGGCGCCATGTCGAAGGCCGCCGCCATGAGGTTGCGGTAGAAGACCATGTGGAGGTTCTCGTCGACGGCGATGCGGGCGAGCAGCTGCTCGGCCACGGGACAGCCGGTCGACTTGCCGGTGTTGCGGTGGCTCACGCGCGTGGCCAGCTCCTGGAAGGAGACGTACGCGAGCGTGCGCAGCATCGACTTCTCGCCGGAGTCGTAGCCCGCGGTCATGTGGATCATGCGCAGCTCTTCCAGCTTCACCGGATCCACGCCGCGCGTCACCACCAGGTAGTCACGCAGCGCGACCGAGTGCCGCCCCTCCTCGGCGGTCCAGCGGCCCACCCAGGTGCCCCATGCCCCCTCGCGCCCGAACCGTTCGGCGATCTCTCGGTGGTAGGAGGGCAGGTTGTCCTCGGTCAGCAGGTTGACGAGCATCGCCGTCTTGGCCACGGGGTCGAGCTTGCTGTCGCCGGGCTCCCAGTCGGAGCCGCCGAGGAAGGCGTAGTTGCGGCCCTCGTCCCAGGGAATGTAGTCGTGCGGCATCCAGTCCCGCGTGACCTTGAGGTGACGCTCCAGGTTCTGCTCGACCTCAGGCTCCAGCTCGATCAGCAGGCGGCTCTGGAGCGATGCGGCCGGGTCGTCGAGGGCGGTCATGGCGGGCCTCCGTGCTGTAGCGCGACGGTTCTGGCTACGCCACCGTAACCTACGAAACCGTAAGTGGCGAGCCGCGGAGCACGCTCCCCAGCGTCCTCGCTCAGGCCGCCAGTGCCAAGTCGTGAAGGAACGTTCATCCAGCCTGGAGTCGGGCGTACAATTTTCTGTACCCATCCGGAGGTGAATCTAGTGAAGACGATGAGCTACTCCCAGTCTCGAGCCAGATACGCCGAGACTCTGGACGCCGTCGCCAACGACCGCGAGGAGGTGGTCATCACTCGTGCCGGGCACGAGCCGGTGGTCAGTGTCTCCCTAGCAGACTACGAGGCGCTGAAGGAGACGGCGTACCTGCTTCGCAGCCCCGAGAACGCCCGACGGCTGTTGGCGGCTATCGGTCGGCTGGAGAGCGGCGAGGGTGTCCGGCGTGAGCTGCCCGAGTGACTGTCGTCTGGGACGAGAGCGCGTGGGACGACTGCGTGTGGTGGCAGGCGCAGGACCGCAAGATCGCGAAGCGCATCAACGGCTTGATCAAGGACATTGCTCGCCACGGGAACTCGGGGATCGGTAAACCCGAGGCGCTGAAGCATGGTTTCCAGGGCTACTGGTCCAGACGTATCACCGAGGAGCACCGTCTCGTCTACAAGATCGTGGACGACGAGGTCCGCATCGCCGCCTGCCGCTACCACTACGCGCCCTGAGCTCGGCCCCGGTCGTTGTGTAGAGGCGCGCTTCGTCCGGCCGATCCTGAAGCGGCACGTCGCGCAGACGGTTCGACGCAACGTCGGCGAGACATACCGGGGTTGCCTGATGATCGCAGTTCAGCAGAGCGCCGGGCTGTACCGCCGCATCGCGGGGACATGGGAGGGAATCGCCCGCGGGGTAGGCTCGGCCGACGT
>JBKHWX010000271.1:0-4568 GCA_046566325.1 Actinomycetes bacterium
CTACCGTTGGGACACCCGACCCCGCCGCCGACCGTGACCTACTGGCGTACGCTCTAAATGTCAAGCGGCCGCGGCCGTGTCGGTGGCCTCGTCGCTGTTGTGGTGTCTGCTGGCCGATCGCCGAGCACGTTCGCGCGGCCTGGCCCACCAGCGTCGGATACGGCTGCCCCCGCACCGCCCACCGCTGCGACCTGGACGAAGACCCCTGGCCCCGCGGCCCCACCTCGGTCACCAACCTGACCCCAAGTGCCGACGCCACCACCAGCACAAGACCCTCGGCCTGTGGAAAACCCACCGGCAGGCCGGCGGGTCCATCCGGTGGCCACCCTGCTCGGCACCCAGGTCACCGCCTCCCCCGAACCCCTCCCCGGCTGCTGAAGCGGGGTCGGGGCACGGAGGGCGACGGCCGGGTGCGCGGCCTTCAGGCTGGGGCGAGATCCGAAGTCGAGACCTCGGCGGATGCCCGCGGTCAATGCTGAAAGTGGTGCAGCAGGCGAGGGCGGTGGGGACGACTCGCTCGGGCTCCTGGAGGCGCACACGTCGTCCCTGGGCGTATGGACGGGGCAGCCCCTTCCCCCGACCATGCCAACGGCGTTCACGAAGACTTCGGGTCGACCGCTCAGGAGAGCACGTCCTTCGTGGCGAACCGGCCGTACGCGAGCGCCCCGAACACGACCACGTAGCCCGCCTGCAGGAGCAGGTTGTCGGCGAACGAGCTCCAGGCGATCGGCTGGCGGAGCAGGTCGACGAACCCGAGCCACTGGTGCGTGGGCAGCCACGGGTGCACCCAGGCCACCTGCGGAAGGGCGTCGAGGACCTGGGAGACCACCGCGAGCACCGCCGTCGCCGCCATCGCGCCGACCGGAACCTCGGTCATCGTCGAGATGAACAGCCCGACCGCCGAGAGGCCCAGCAGCGAGACCGACACGTAGCAGGCGATCAGCAGGCACCGGTACAGCGACTCGCCGACCCCGACGGTGTCTCCGGAGAGCAGCGTGGCCGGGCCGACACCGAAGAGGACGGCGCCCACGACGGCCCCGGCCACGACGACGACCAGCGTGGCGACCAGGCAGAACACGCCTGCGGTGACGTACTTGACGAGCAGCAGCCGGGCGCGGCCGGCCGGGGCGACGAGCAGGTAGCGCAGCGTCCCCAGGGACGCCTCCCCCGCGATCGTGTCGCCGGCCACGACGGCCACCGTGAGCGGCAGGAACAGCGGGATCGACACCACGATGGCGGTCACCGCGATGAACAGCCCGTTCTGCGTCACCCGGTCGAGGAACGGAGGCCCCTCCCCCGGTTGGGGTGGGTTCGACGACAGCTTCACCGCCACCGCGATCAGGATCGGGACGGCCGCGAGCGCCCCCAGCATCGCCCACGTCCGGATCCGGGCGAACAGGGTCGCCAGCTCGGAGGCGAGCAGGCCACCGCCTCCACCCGCGCCGGGCCGGCCGAAGACCACGCGACTGGCGCGAGCCTGGCCGGCGCCGGACCGGTCGCCACCGGCCCGACCGCCACCGGACCGGTCGGCGACCGACGTCCCCGCGGCATCTGGCGCCCCGTCACGAGGCAACGTCGAACCCCTCCCCCGTCAGCGCCACGAAACGTTCCTCGAGGGTGGCCTCGTCCAGTGAGAAGCCCCGCGCGCGGACGCCGGCGGCGACCAGCGCGGCGACGAGAGTCTCCGGCGCGACCGGCCCGGGGTCGTCCACCAGGTCGGCCGTGACCACACCCGACCCGGCAGGGCCGGCGGACGGCAGGAGCTGGAGCCCGTGCCGCTGCAGGACGTCGGCGGCCTGCTGGGCGTCCGGCGTCACGACGCGTACGCGGCTGCTGCCCGCGCGCCGCAGCTCGTCGAGGGTGCCCTGGGCGACGAGGCGGCCCAGGCTCATCACGCCGACGTGGGTGCAGATCTGCTCCACCTCGGCGAGCAGGTGGGACGACACGAACACGGTCGTCCCGTCGTCCGCGAGGGAACGGATCAGGTTGCGCACCTCACGGGTGCCCTGAGGGTCGAGGCCGTTGGTGGGCTCGTCGAGGACGAGCAGCTCCCGGGGCCGCAGCAGGGCCGCGGCGATCCCCAGCCGCTGCTTCATCCCCAGGGAGTACGCGCGCACCTTCTTGCCCGCCGCGGCGGTGAGGCCGACCCGCTCGAGCGCCTCCTCCACCCGAGGACGTCGGTCCGAGCGGACAGCCTCGCGGTCGGCGCTGTCCATCCGGCGGAGGTTGTCCGCCCCCGAGAGGAACGGGTAGAAGGCCGGGCCCTCCACGAGGGCCCCGACGCGGGGCAGGACGGACCTGCCCGCGTCCGGCATGGGCTCGCCGAGCAGACTCACGCGCCCTGCCGTGGCCGAGGCGAGCCCCAGCAGCACGCGGATCGAGGTCGTCTTGCCCGACCCGTTCGGACCGAGGAACCCGAAGACCGCGCCCGCAGGGACGGCGAGGTCGACGTCGTTCACCGCGAGGTGGTGCCCGAACCTCTTCGTCAGCCCGGAGGTCTCGATGGCCAGGCCCCGCCCTGACCACGCGTCGTCGACCGGGGCGTTCCGCGTTCCGAGGTGCTCGGCCTGCTGTGCCGGACCGCTCACGAAGCGGCGACGGCCTGGAGCCGGTCCGCGGGGACCGCTCCGACGAGCACCCGCCCGTCGTTCGTGAGCAGCACGTTCACCAGCGAGCTGTGCAGCAGGTGGCCGCTCGGGACGGTCGTGGTCATCTGCTGGAACATCGGCGAGGCCTGCAGCTTCGCGAGCATCTGGGGCGTGTTCTTGGCGTGGTTCATCGGCAGCTCGACGACGGCGCCCCAGCCGTTACCACTGACGACCGGCGCCATGTGCTCGGCGGCCATGGAGCGCTGCTGCTGGTGCTCTGCCCGCGCCTGCGTCCGCAAGGCCTTCATCCGGGTCTCGGACGGCAGCGTCTGCTGCTTTACGGTCGCCCCGGCGGGCGGCGTGAACGAGAAGCGAGCGGCGTCCGGGCGGCCGAGCGTCAGCTGGGTGAACGCGACCGAGAACGCCGGGGCGGACTGGCCGCGCGCCGCGATGCTGGCGCTCAGCGGGAGCCCGGTGGCGGCGTCCACACCGATCGTCACGGAGTCAACGGTGGTGCCGTTGTCGCGCGGTTGCACGAGCAGCTGGTAGGCGTCCCGGCCGGCGATCTTGGTGTCCGGACCGAGGGTCACCCTGGTGCTGCTGTTGACCGCCGCCAGAGCCCGGTCGGCGAGCTGCTGGGGGGTCACCGCCGCGCCGTTCTGCGCCGACCGCTTCGCGGCCGACTCGTGGCCGGCGTCACTGGGCAGCGTCACGTGGACGGCCTTGTTGTCTCGCGAGGTGTACAGCCAGACGTCGTTGCCGCTCCGGACGACGTCACGCTCGCCGTACGTGTCGAGCACCTGCACGCGCGCCCGGGCCGGGCCGTCCGCGTACACCCTGACGGTATGCGGCGTGGTCAGCAGGTCCAGCACGTAGGCCGTCGGCGTGTTCGCCGTGGCCCCCTCGTCGGGCAGCTGCGGCAGACCCAGGTGGGACTGCTGCTGCAGCGCCCCCGAGAACGCCTGCACGTCACTGCCCGCCACCATGGCGACGACCTGCTGCGGGGTCTTGCTCGGCAGCTGCGCCTTCGCGTCCGCCTGGGCGGTACCGACGGCGGCTCCCGTGCCGACGACAGCGGTGGCCACGACGGCCGGTACCCATGCCTGCCACCTGCGGTTCATTGCGTGCTCCTGCGGTCCCCGGGACATCTACACGTCGACACTACGTCGCCGTCCGCTCGCTGCACAGGTCGGGCATGTGAAGAAATCCGGGCGAGAGGGCCGGAAGGAAAGGATCACGCCCTTCCCCCCTCTCGACGCAGCCCACGCTCGACCTCCTCGACCAGCCGGGGGCGCAGCTCGTCGGCCGCGATCACGGCATCCACGGAGCCCACGGACACGGCCCGCTGGATGCTGTGGACCGCGTCGAACTCGGCCGCGACCTCGCCGAGCTTCTCGGTGCGCACCGCGGCCCGCAGCTGCGACAGCTCGGCCACGAGGCCTGCTCGCTGCGCGCCGTCCGCGGACGACACCTGCTCCTCCAGGGCGCGTACCCGCGGGTCCGCGGACGTCCGGGCGTTGACCTCGCCCGTGAAGACGACCGCGGCCGCCGGTGCGCCGCCCAGCACCGAGGCGAACGACCCCTCGACCGCGAGCACGGTCATGTTCTCGTTCAGGGCCTTGGAGAAGACGACGAACGCGCCGCCGTGGTAGCGCGAGACGACGCAGAACACGATCGGCCCGACGAAGTTGACGATGGCGCGGCCGATCTCGGCGCCGTACTCCAGCTGCAGGTTGCGCATGGAGTCGGGCGAGCCGTCGAACCCGGACAGGTTCGCGAGGACCACGAGGGGCCGGTTGCCGCTCGCGGCGTTGATGGCCCGCGCGGTCTTCTTCGACGACTTCGGGAACAGCGTCCCCGCCGTCCAGACGTCGGGCCCGTCGCTCGGCGGGAAGCCGCGCCGGGGCACGGGCTTGGACTCGATCCCGATCATGCAGACCGGCCAGCCGCCCAGGTGCGCGTCCTGGACGACGGAGGTCT
>JBKHWX010000272.1:0-27166 GCA_046566325.1 Actinomycetes bacterium
AACGGCGCCACGTGGAAGATGTGCAGCACCTGCAGCAGGACGTCGACGTGGCCGCCCGCGACCACGACGGCGGCCGAGCCCTGCAGGATGTCGCGGACGGCGTCCCGATGCTCCGCGAGCACCGGCCGGTCCTCGGGGTGCCACGCCCCGAAGAAGTCCTCCTGCGCGCTGCGCAGGCGCGAGAGGTGCAGCTCGTCCACGGTGCGGACCACCGTCAGGGCGTCCTCGAACGCCGCGTCCCGGGTGCGCGGCCGGTCCTCGCTGACGTTCATCACCTCGTAGAGGGCACGCAGGGCGGCCTCCACCTGGACGACGTACAGCCGGTTGAGCTCGTCGACGACGGCGCGGTGCTCCAGGTGGGCCACGGCCAGCTCGGGGTCCCGGTCCTGCACCTCCAGCCACCGGCCGAACAGCCCGACGTTGACGCCGCGCCCGCCGAGGAGCGCCTGCAGCTCGGCGTCGTCCGGCTCGCGTTCGCGCCAGCCCGCCGTGACGGTGGCCAGCCGTGCGTCGGCGGGCAGCTCGGAAACGACCTGGTCGACCGTCGGCCACCGCTGCGGGCCGAGGATCGTCACGTCCACGAGGCGCCTCTGCCCGGCCGTACCGTCCGAAGCATCCCCGTGGCGTTCAGTCGGCGGAGACGTGGATCGTCCGGCCCACGTCGTCGAGCATGTCGCGCAGGACGTCGTAGTCCGGGTGCCGCATGCGCACGTACGCGTTCGCCATGTACCCGGCGGCCACCGGCTGGGTGGGCGTGCCCGGGTCCGGCAGGTAGGCGTCGATGACCCACTCGCCGTACCTCGCCTGAATCTCGTCCACCCCCGAGTACCCCGAGATGCGACCGTCGTGGTCGGGGCGCAGAGCGATGATCCCGGTGGCGAAGCGCCGGGACGGACGGTTCGCGACCCCGCCGTGGACGATCGCGTTCGCCCACTCCCGGTAGATGTCGATGTCGTTGCCTGCCGAGTAGAGGTCCCACGCCCCCACGCCGGGCGGGCGGCAGCCGATCTCGGAGAACCGCAGCCCCTTGGGCCCGAAGAACCACTCCATGTGCGTGGCGCTGGTGCCGATCCCCAAGGCCTCGTTGACCCGCTCGCCGAGCTCGCGCAGCTGTCCGTACTCCGCAGCGCTGTCCACCCGGTTCGTGGAGATGAACTGGGGGGAGATCCAACGGGTGCGCATCGCCTCCAGCACGTTCGGGTAGTAGTGCGACACGAAGTCGAGCTGCGCGTACCCGTCCACAGAGAGGGTGTCGTAGAAGCCCTCGTGCCCCTCGACGAACTCCTCGACGGCGATCGAGTCGACGCCCTGCCCGCCGAAGGTGCCGAGGGCGCGCTCGAGGTCGTCGCGGCTGTCCACCCTCGTCGTGTCCAGGGCGCCGGCCCCCGACCGCGGCTTGAGGATCAGCGGGAAGCCGATCTCGTCGGCGAAGGCGAACACCTCCTGGGCGCTGGACGCCCCTGTGGACGCAGCCGTCGGAACGCCTGCCTCGCGCAGCGCCTCCTTCATGGAGGGCTTGTCGCGGCACAGCCACGTGGTCCGTACCGACGTCCCGGGGATGCCGCAGTTCTCGCGGACCTGCGCCGCCGGGAGGGTGTGAGCCTCGATGGTCGCCTCGAGCCGGTCGACCCACAGCTTGTCCTGGACCCAGCGGACGACGTCCGTCATCACGCCGACGTCCACGACCGTGGGCACCTCGTGGTAGTGCACCATCCAGCTCTTCAGCTCGTCGTCGAGCACGGAGGCCGGCGACTCTCCCACCCCGATGACGGAGGCACCGGCCTCGGCGAGCCCGCGCACGTACTGCCGCTGGTTCTTGGGAAAGAACGGTTCCACGAAGACGACGTTCATCTGCCGCATGCTAGGGCCGGCGTCGGCATCGCGCGCCTTCTGCAGCAGGGGCCTTGGGGCACCGTCCCGCGGGGCCGCGCCCCGCGAGCCTTCCCCGCGTTCCCGGAGTAGCGTCCGCGACCATGGTGGTCGCTGCCTTCGTTGCACCGTACCTGCTCGAGACGACGACACGCTTCATCGCAGCCGCCGCGCAGCTGCCCGGCGTGCGGCTGGCCGTCATCACCTGCGAGCCGGCCGAGCGCCTCCCTCCCGTGCTGAAGCAGCACCTGCAGGGGCACTGGCAGGTGGACGACGCCCTCGACCCGGGCGGGATCGCGGAGGCGGTGAAGGGGCTCAGCCGGCAGATGGGCCCGGTGGAGCGGGTCGTCGCCGCGCTGGAGCAGCTGCAGGTCCCCGTCGCGCAGGTGCGCGAGGAGCTCGGGATCGAGGGGATGGACGTCGCCACCGCCCTCAACGTGCGGAACAAGGCCCGGATGAAGTCCGTGCTGCACGACGCAGGGATCCCCTGCGCGCGCTACCGCCTGGTGCACCATCCCGACGAGGCCCTGGCGTTCGCCGCCGAGACGGGGTTCCCGCTCGTCGCCAAGCCTCCCGCCGGAGCGGGTTCCCAGGCGACGTTCCGGCTGGACGACGCCGAGGCGCTCCGGAGCTGGCTCTCGACGGCCCCGCCCACGGAGGACCAGCCCGCCCTGCTCGAGGAGTTCCTCACCGGCGAGGAGCACAGCTTCGACGCTGTCACCGTGCACGGCCACACCGGGTGGTGGTCCATCTCGGACTACCAGCCCGGGCCGCTCGAGGTCCTGCGCAACCCCTGGATCCAGTGGGTCGTCCTGATGCCGCGAGACATCTCCACGCCTCGCTACCAGGAGATCGGCAGGGTCGGTCCCGCAGCGCTGCACGCCCTGGGCGTCCGGGACGCCCTCTGCCACCTGGAGTGGTTCGGGCGGCCGGACGGCTCGGTGGCCGTCTCCGAAGTGGCGGCCCGGCCGCCGGGCGGCGGGATCAGCGCGATGATCGGGTACGCCTACGACATGAACGTCTACTCGATGTGGGGGGAGCTCATGTTCCTGGGCGGCTTCCAGCCCCGGGAGCGCAAGTACGCGACGGGCACGGCCTACCTGCGCGGTCAGGGCAGGGGCCGCGTGGCAGGCCTGTCGGGCGTCGAGGAGGTGCAGCGGCAGATCGGCCACCTGGTGGTCGAGGCAAGGCTGCCTCGACCCGGCCAGCCCGCGTCGGGGGAGTACTCCGGCGAGGGGACGATCATCGTGCGCCATCCCGACACCGAGGTCGTGCAGGACGCCCTGAACCGGATCATCACGGGGATCCGCGTGCAGATGGTGGAGACGCTGTGACCTCGGCGAACCGGCAGCGGACGGAGGCGCTCGCATGAACGTCGTCATGATCTCGCCCGGCTACCCCGTGGAGATGTCGTACTTCACCCGCGCGCTCGCCGCGGTGGGTGCTCGCGTCATCGGCGTCGGGGACCAGCCCGCGCAGTCGCTGCCACCGGAGGCTCGCAACGCCCTGGCCCACTACGAGCACGTGTCCCTCGCGGACGAGGGTGCCGTGCTGTCGGCGCTGCAGGGCCTGTCCAGGCACGTGAGCATCGACCAGGTCGAGTGCCTCTGGGAGCCCTACATGCTGCTCGCGGCGCGCATCCGCGAGGCGTTCGGGCTGCCCGGGATGACCGTCGAGCAGACGGTTCCCTTCCGGGACAAGGAGCGCATGAAGCAGGTGCTCGACGCGGCCGGCATCCGAACGCCCCGCCACGCGAGCACACGGACGGTCGGCGGCGCTTGGGAGGCGGCCGAGCAGATTGGCTTCCCGCTGATCCTCAAGCCCATCGCGGGCGCTGGGTCGGCGGACACGCACCGCGTCGACTCCGCCGCCGACATGAACCTCGTGCTGCCGACCCTCCGGCACGTGCCGGAGATCAGCGTCGAGGAGTTCATCGAGGCCGAGGAGTTCACGTACGACACCATCTGCGCGGGCGGCCAGATCCTGTTCGAGAACATCTGCTGGTACCGGCCGCGCCCCCTGCAGACCCGGATCCACGAGTGGATCAGCCCCGTCACGGCCGCGCTCCGGGACCTGAGCGTGCCCGACCTGCAGGGCGGTCGCGGCATGGGTCATGCAGTGATCGACGCTCTCGGTTTCCGCTCGGGGTTCACGCACATGGAGTGGTACCGCAAGGCCGACGGCGAGGTGGTGTTCGGCGAGATCGGGGCACGGCCACCCGGAGCGCGCACCGTCGACGTCATGAACTTCGCCACCGACGCGGACACGTTCCTGGGGTGGGCGAGCGCCGTCGTCCACGGCCAGCTCGCGCAGCCGCTCCAGCAGAAGTACAACGCGGCCAGCATCTTCAAGCGGGCGATCGGGAGCGGACGGATCACGCAGATCGAGGGACTGGACACGCTGCTCGCGGAGTACGGCGAGCACGTTCCGGTCGTCGACCTGCTGCCCGTCGGGGCGCACCGCCGCGACTGGCGCGCGACGCTGATCTCGGACGGGATGATCATCGCGCGTCACTACGAGCTGGCCAGGTTGCTCGAGATCGCCGACCGGTTCGCCACGGACCTCAGGATCTACGCGAGCTGACCGTCGGCCTTCCGGCCAGGTCCCAGCAACCGCGAGGGGCCGACGACACAGAACGAGGGCGGCATGACCCGCGCGGACGACCGGCTGGCAGCGGCGGCTGAGAGGGAGCTGCCCCAGGCCAGGCAGGATCTCGAGACGCTTGTGCGCATCCCGTCCGTCTCGGCGGACCCCGCGGCGCGCAGCCAGGTGCAGGCGAGCGCCGACGAGGTGGCGAGGCTCTTCCGGAGCACCGGCGTCCCGGACGTCCAGGTGGTCCAGGCGGACGACGGCCACCCGGCGGTGCTCGCCAGGTCCCCGGCGCCCACGGGGACGGCGACGGTGCTGCTCTACGCGCACCACGACGTCCAGCCCCCGGGCGACCCGCAGGACTGGGCGAGCGACCCCTTCGAGCCGGTCGAGCGGGACGGGCGGCTCTACGGGCGCGGCGCGGCCGACGACAAGGCGGGGATCGCCGTCCATCTCGCTGCTGTGAGAGCACTGCTCGCGCAGGACGACGGACCCGGGCTCGGGCTCACGGTGCTGGTCGAGGGGGAGGAGGAGATCGGGTCACCGACCCTTCCCGAGCTGCTGCGCCAGCACGCGGACCGCCTCGCCGTGGACGCCCTCGTCCTCGCGGACTCCATTAACTGGCGGGTCGGCGTCCCGGCGCTGACGACGTCTCTGCGGGGTGGGACGAGCGTCGTCGTCGAGGTCAGGACCCTGCAGCAGGCGGTGCACAACGGCCTGTACGGCGGCCCCGTTCCCGACGCGCTCACGGTGCTGGCGCGCCTGCTCTCCACGTTGCACGACGACGAGGGCCGCGTCGCGGTGCCGGGTCTGCGTCACGGCGAGGCGGACATGGAGGTCGACGAGGCCGACTTCCGGCGCGAGGCCGGCATGCTGGACGGCGTCCGCCTGCTGGGGCGCGGATCTCTGGCCTCCCGGCTGTGGTCGCGCCCCGCGATCTCCGTCGTCGGGATCGACGCCCCACCGGTCGCCGGCTCAGCCATGAACCTCGTGCCCCAGGCGCGCGCGAAGGTGGCGTTGCGGGTTGCACCCGGGGACGACGCGGCCACCGCCCGGGACGCGCTCGTCGAGCACCTGCGGCGGAACGCGCCGTGGGGGGCGCACGTGACGGTGACGGCGGGGAAGGCCGTGCAGCCTTTCGCGGCGTCGACGGACGGCCCTGCCTACGCTGCCGCGAGGCATGCGTTCGAGGAGGCGTGGGGAGTCCCGCCGGTGGCGATCGGGGTCGGGGGTTCCATCGACTTCGTCACCACCTTCGCGCGCAGGTTCCCGCAGGCAGAGGTCCTCATCACCGGCGTTGAGGACCCGGACACCCGGGCGCACGGGCCGAACGAGAGCGTCCACCTCGCAGACTTCGAACGTGCCGTCGTCGCGGAGACCCTGCTGCTCGGCCGCCTGGCGCACTACGTGTCACCGCAGCCCCGCTGACCCCACCGCGGTTCGCTGACGAACTGGCGGTTCGAACCGGGGCAAGGCGGGCGCCAGAGCAACCAGTTCGTCAGCGAACCTCAGTGGGTGGGTGGGGGGGTGGACTGCTACGGGCACAGCTCCTCGAGGTACGTCGGCAGCATCTTCCACCAGGTGGGCCAGTCGTGGATCCACTCCTCGCCCCAGATGTCCACGCGGTTGGGGATTCCCTTGGCCCCAAGGGCGTCCCCCATCTCCCACGACTCGTCGGGGCTCTCCCAGGCGCCCGAGCCGGTGGCGACGATGACGAAACGCTCCCGGAGCAGGTCGAGATGGGGACCCTCCAGCCCGGGGAGGAAGTGCAGAGGCGAGGAGAAGTACAGGTCCTCGGTGAACTGGTTGTCGTAGAAGCGCTGCAGGTGGTAGCTGCCGCTCATCGCGATCGCGGCCCCGAACAGCTCCGGGAAGCGGCAGAGGATGGCGATGGAGTTGAAGGCGCCGATCGACGACCCCGAGACGATGACGGACTGGGCCTCGCCGCCGCAGTCGTTCACGATGGCAGGCACCACCTCGGACCCGATGACGTCCTGGTAGTGGTTGAGCAGGCGCATCCGGTACGCCGGGGTGCCCAGCTTCGAGACCATCGCCTTGCCGGCGATGCTGTCGCACGAGTAGAGCTTGATCCGGCCGCTGTCGATCAGGTGCTGGCAGTGGTCGACGAGATGGTGCCGCTCGATCTCCTCGGAGTCGCCTCCGGCAGTGGGGAAGACCAGGACCGGACGACCGTAGTGGCCCCACCGGACCAGACTGATGTCCTGCTCCAGCCGGTTCGAGTACCACTGCTCGTACGCCTTCACGGAACCTCTCCTTCACGAGGCGACAACCGGGTTCCCGGATTGGGGCGACACGACGATCTCACAGAGAATGCGGCCGCGCTCCGCGGCGGGACGGGCGCGGCCCCGGGACTCCTTGTCGATGCCCTCGCTCGGGCAGCCGCGAGTCCCGCAGGACGCGTGAGGTGACGGGGACGGCGTCAGGTCGCGGCATCTGTCGGCTCGCTCGCGCTCGGCTCCGCCGTCCGAGGAGCCGAGGCGGCCTCGTCCACCGCCGTGGTGTCCGCGTACGCGACGAGCTCGAGCAACCCCGACCCGCCGCGCCGGTAGCAGGTCAGCGAGCAGTTCGGGACGGGCCTCGACCGGTCGGCGTCGAGGAGCTCCCGCTCGGAGAGGTGCTCCAGCACGAGGCGGAAGCTCATGATCACGGCCTGGTGGCTGAAGACCCACACCCGCTCGCCGTGGTACTGCTCGCGCAGGTCCCGCACCACGGAGCGCACCCGCAGGGCGACGTCGCACCAGCTCTCGCCACCCGGCGGCCGGTAGTAGAGCTTGCCCACCTTTCCCCGGTACTCGGCCTCGCGAGGGTAGGTCTCCTCGATGCCGCGCATGGTCAGCCCGTCGAACGCGCCGAGGTCGCGCTCCCGCAGGCGCTCGTCGACGAGCAGCTGCAGGTCGTGGCCGGCCACGTCCAGCGCGGTGCGCGCCGTGTCCAGGGCCCTCCGGTAGGGCGAGCTGAGGACGACGGTGGGCCGGTCCTGCTCGTCGAGCCCGCCGAGGTAGCTGCCCACGGCCTCCGCCTGCTTGCGCCCGTCGTCGGAGAGACCGACGTCCGCGTCCCTCGGCTCGAGGTCGAGGGTCGTCACCCCCCGCTCCCGGGCCCGGCGCTCCGCGACGTTCCCCTCGCTCTCACCGTGCCGGACGAGCACCAGGGCCGCGGGGTCATGGTCCGGGGCCCGTTGCCCGGATACCGGGGTATCGGGCTGGGCGTCGAGCTCGGACCGCACGTGCCCCACCCTGCTGGGGAACGGCTCCCTGCGCATCTTCGACAACCCGGCGAACCTTCGAGGAACCCTCCGCATCTTCGGCGAGCTGAGGGCGTCGGCCCCCGTTCTCGGGTTCGCGCGAGAACCGGTCACGCAGGGTGCTGCGGACAGGTCAGGGCTGCAGCACGACCTTGATGCAGCCGTCCTCCTTCTTCTGGAACATCTCGTAGGCGGCGGGCGCCTGGTCGAGGGGAAGGTGGTGGGTGGCGAGGTCCTCGACGCCGAGCACGTCGTCGTCGACGAGCAGGGGTAGCAGGTCGTCGACCCAGCGACGGACATGGCACTGGCCCATCCGGAGCGTGATCCCGCGGTCGAACATCTGCATCAGGGGCATGGGGTCGAGCTCGCCGCCGTAGACGCCGACCACGGACGCGGTTCCACCGCGGCGGACGGCGCGCACCGCCGTGTGCAGAGAGTCCAGGCGGTCGACGGCGAACCGCTCCGTGAGCGGTGCTCCGACCTTCGCCGGGAGCATGTTCACCGCCGCCTGGGCGGCCTTCGCCACCGGAGACCCGTGCGCCTCCATGCCCACGCACTCGAGGGTCGCGTCGGGACCGCGTCCGCCGGTGAGCTCCAGCAGCGCCTGCACCTCATCGTCCACGTCGTTCATGTCGACGGGCTCGACGCCGTAGCGCTGCGCCAGGGCGAGGCGCTCCGGGACCCGGTCGACGCCGAGAACCCGCTCGGCGCCGACGTGCCGGGCGATGCGGGACGCGAGCTGCCCGACCGGTCCCAGGCCGAGGACGGCGACCGTGTCGCCCGGCTGGACGTCGCCGAACATCACCGCCTGCCACGCGGTGGGAAGGATGTCGGAGAGGTAGAGGAAGCGCTCGTCGCTGTGGTTGTCGGGCACCTTGATCGGGCCGAACTGGGCCTGGGGAACGCGCAGGAACTCCGCCTGCCCGCCGGGGACGGACCCGTAGAGGGACGTGTAGCCGAACAGGCGGGCGCCGTTTCCCTTCTCCTTGACCTGGGTCGTCTCGCACTGGGCGTACAGCTGCCGGGAGCACATCCAGCAGAAGCCGCAGGAGATGTTGAAGGGGATCACGACCCGGTCGCCGGGGGAGATGTGGCCTCCGACCTCCGGGCCGACCTCCTCGACGATCCCCATCGACTCGTGCCCCAGGATGTCGCCCTGCTCCAGGAAGGGGCCGAGCACCTCGTAGAGGTGCAGGTCCGAACCGCAGATTGCGGTGGACGTGACGCGGATGATCGCGTCGTTCGGTTCCTCGATCCGTGGGTCCGGCACCTCGTCGATGCGGACGTCGCGCTTGCCGTGCCAGGTGAGTGCCTTCATGGCGGGCGTTTACCCAGAGGTTGTACCTCTACGCGACCCACCCCATGTTTGCTGCTGGACCCAGTGGGCAATCCACCACGTCCAGGGCCTCGCCCTGGCGACTGTGCCGACCCGGAGCGCAGGACCGACCGTCTGGAGGTAGGCGATGACCAAGGCACGCGACATCATGACCAAGGGCACCGAGTGCGCGCAGATCAACGACTCTGTCGCGGACGCGGCCAAGAAGATGCGTGACCTCAACGTCGGGTCGCTGCCGGTGTGCGGCGAGGACAACCGGCTGAAGGGCATGATCACGGACCGCGACATCGTGGTCCGCTGCATCGCCGAGGGCGGCGACCCGACGAGCAAGACGGTGAAGGACGTGATGAGCCCGGGCGAGGTCGTCACCATCGGCGCCGACGACGACGTCCAGGAGGTCATCAAGACGATGGGCCAGCACAAGGTCCGCCGGCTACCGGTGATCGACGGGCACGACCTCGTCGGCATGGTCGCGCAGGCAGACGTGGCCCGCGCCCTGCCCGACGCGAAGGTCGGCGACGTCCTGGAGGCGATCTCGAGCGACTGAGGGGCTCGAGCGACTGAGGGACTCGCGACTGAGGGACTCGGACGACTGACGGGTGAGCCGGGGGCTCAGCCCGGGGCTATCCCGCGGAAGGGCACCTTCGGGGACGGCGCGCGGTGCGGCAGCGCGCCGGCCGTCCGCATCACGGCCAGCGCCTCGTCAGTGGTCAGCAGGCGGCTGGTGCGGATGGCCCGCAGGTGCCCCGGCGTGTTCGCCGCGACCGTGACGCCGTAGGCGCCGTTCTCGTCCGGCATGTCGATGATCGCGACCCCGTCGAAGTCGCCGAACGAGTAGTAGAAGCTCTCCAGGCTGCCACCGGCGCGGCGCACGAGGTCGCCGAAGGCGTGCGCCCGGTCCTCGGGGTTCTTGGCCAGCGTCGCCCATGCGTCGGGGGTGTAGGCGAACTCCACCATGTACAGAGGCACGGCCTCACGCTCCTCGTCTCTGGTCGGCTGGTGTGTTGTCGGCGCGAACGGTCGCCGTGCGCGCTGCCGAGCCGGCCGGCGCGGTCTCCGCCGTCGAGGCGCGGGTGAACAGGGTGACGATGGCGAGCACCACGACGTTGATGATCAGAGCGACGATGCCGACGTTGAGGTCCTTCGCCCATTGCGGCAGCGCCGGGATCAGGGTGGCGACGGTCGAGCCCGAGATCGTGATGTAGGCGACGGTCAGGACGCCCGCGATGATCCCGCAGGCGACCGCCTCCTTGGTCGCGACCGGGTGGCGGGGCAGGCTCGCGACCAGGGCGGGGAAGAGCTGCGTGACGAGCGCGTACCCCATCAGCAGCAGGGCCACGATCGTGTCGCCGCCCCTGAAGGTGAACAGCAGCGCGACCAGCGCGAGGATCGGTACCAGGTACCGCGCGATGCTCGTGACCTGCTTCATGGAGGCAGCCGGCACGAACACCCGGTAGACGTTGTTCGCCAGCAGGGTCGCCGCGGACATGAGGAGCATCGACCCGGGCACGAGGGCGGTGAGTGCTCCGGCGGCCCCGATGATGCCCACGACCCAAGGGTCGAACGTCGCCTCGGACAGCTTGAGCAGGGACAGGTCGGCGTCCGGCCCGACCAGGCCGGGGACCTGGAGGATCGCTGCGAACCCGACGAAGAAGATGAACAGCAGGACGAGCTGGTAGAGCGGAAGGAAGATGGCGTTGCGCCGGAACACCCGCTCGTTCTGCGCGGAGAACGTGGCGCCGAAGAACTGCGGCCACATGTAGAAGCCGAATGCGGTGAGCAGCACCGTGGAGATGAACCAGGAGACGCTGAGCCCGCTGTCGGGCAGAGCGAGGAAGCCCGGCTTCGCCCTGTCGATGGCATGGAACATGTTGGTCACGTTGCCGTAGTAGTGGATCGGCAGGTACACACCGAGGAAGATCGCGACCCCGAGGATCATGATGTCCTTGAGGACGGCGGTCCATGCCGACCCGTGGATTCCGGAGACCATGACGTAGGCCGTCAGGGCGACGGTCACGATCCAGATGGCTGCCGTGGACGAGATGGACCCGTACGACGCCAGCGAGACGATGATCCCGAGCCCCTTCAGCTGCAGCACCAGGTACGGGATCATGGCGATGACGCCGACCACCGAGACGAGCACTCCGAGGTACGGGCTGCGGTACTTGGTACTGAAGAAGTCCGACTGCGAGACGAGCCCGTGCTCCTTGCCGTAGCGCCAGATCGCGGGGAGCAGCCAGTAGGACAGCGTGTACGCGAGGGCGCCGTAGCAGAGGATGTACAAGGCGGGGGCGCCCTTGCCGTATGCCCACCCGCTCCCACCGAGGAACGTGAAGGTCGTGTAGATCTCCCCGGCGAGCAGCAGGAACACGAAGATCGTGCCGAAGCCGCGTCCGCCCACGGACCACTGCTCGAGGTCCATCTCACGGCCGCGCCTGGCCTGCAGCCCCAGCAGGAGGGCGACCACCAGGACGCCGAAGATGATGACGAGCGCCCAGTTCATGTCTCGTCACCCTCGCGGTTGATGGGGTCGAGGACGTAGATCACGGTCATGACGACCGCTGTGAGGACGACCCAGAGCACGATCCAGAAGAGGAGGAACGGCAGGCCGAGGACGAAGGGCGTCGTCCGGTTCGCGAACGGGATCCCACCGAGCAGACCGAGGAAAGGCAGGATCCCGAGGGCGTAGATCGGCCTCATCGCGTCGCCTCACTCGGGGTGGTCGCGGTCGAGCTGGTCGCGCTCGGGCTGGTCGCGGTATCGCCGTCGTCGCCGTCCCCGGACAGCAGACGCATCGCGGCGCTCACGAAGACGGTCACGCCGAGCGGCAAGGCGTCCTCGTCCACGGTGAACCGGGGATGGTGGTGCGGCGCGGTGATGCCCTTGTCCGCGTTTCCGACACCGACGAAGAAGAAGCAGCCGGGAGCCTGCTCCTGGAACGCCGAGAAGTCCTCGCCGCCCATGTTCGGCCTCATGTGCTCGACGGCGGAGTCGCCGAGCGTCGTCCGTACGGTCTCCTCGACGAGGTGCGTCATCGTCGGCTCGTTGACCACGAACCGGTAGCCGTGCTCGTAGGTGAGCTCGTAGTCGGCACCGTGCGCGGCCGTGATGCCGCCGACGATCCGCTCCATGAGCTCGGGGACCTTCGCCCGCAGCTCGGGCTCGAAGGTTCGGACCGTCCCCTGCATCTCGACCGTCTCCGGGATCACGTTGTGCGTGGTGCCGCCGACGAACTTGGTGACGGAGAGGACCACGGTGCTCAAGGGGTCCACGTTGCGTGACGCCACCTGCTGCAGGCCGGAGACGACCTGCGCTCCGACGACGATGGGGTCGACCGTCTGGTGGGGGAGCGCCGCGTGACCGCCGCGGCCCTGGATGGTGATCCAGAACCGGTCCGGTCCCGCCATCGCCGGTCCTTCGACGATCCCGATCTTGCCGGCCGCCAACGGGGACCAGACGTGAGCGCCGAGAACGAAGTCGACGCCGTCCATGACACCGGCGGCGATCATCGCGTCGGCGCCGCCGGGCATGAGCTCCTCGGCGTGCTGGAACAGGAAGCGGACCTCACCGGTGAGGTCGTCCCGCCGCTCGGTAAGAACCTTCGCCGTCCCGAGCAGCATGGCCATGTGGGCGTCGTGCCCGCAGGCGTGCATCACGCCCGGACGGTCGGAGGCGAACTCGAAGTCGTTCTCCTCCTGGATGGGCAGCCCGTCCATGTCCGCACGCAGCGCCAGCGCCTTGCCGGGGCGGGCACCGCGAAGGCGACCCATCACGCTCGTCTCGGTGGGACGGGTCACGTCGATGCCGCCGAACGACTCCAGCGTCCGGGCGACGAAGTCGGCGGTCTCGGTCTCCTGGAACGACAGCTCGGGATGCTGATGGAGGTGACGCCTCCACCGGACCACATCGGGCGCCACATCCCTGCTCGCGTCAGCTGGTGATGGCATCGGTTCCCCTCCGTGCCGCGTGTTCACGCTCGTCGCCAGCCCTCGTGGAGGCGCGCAGCCCACCGAACGTGGGCCAGCCTGAACCAGGCTGGCTCCGGTGATACACCTATCTCGCTTGTGTGTGGCGATCTCGCACGCGTCGGGCAGAAGAGGCGATTCGGACGACGCAGAGAACTGTTCCGCCGCCGCTGCGGCGCTACGCGTGCCTGGGTGGCGTCAGGGACGTCTCGTCGGGGCGAAGCCGCCGCGGAGACACCTCGCGCTGCGGGTGGCGGTGAAGGTACTCCTGCTCCAGCTCGGCGATCCGCCGGTCAGAGTTCTCCAGTGACGCGTCGGAGCCCCGGCGCAGCGTGTCGAGGCGGGTCTCGTACAGCTGCCCCAGCTCGCGGAACAGGTCGTCGTCCGACAGCTCAGCGGTCGGATGCGGGGCAGGAGCGGTCTCGTCCAGGTCCTCGGGTGGGTCGGGCCTCATCGACGTCCTCCTCGGCGGGTGGGTCAGGACCGGGTGTTGTGCGAGGTGCTCTCCTTCTCCTCCAGCCCGACCGCGTCGCGCAGCTCTTCCAGGTCGCGGCGCAGCCCGCCGTGCTGCTGTTCCGTCGAGAGGTGGTCCATCAGGTCGGCCAAGGCGTCGGCGATCGCGTTGAGCTTGTGCTGGACCGCCTGGTCGGAGCGGGTCTGGCTGTTCTGAAGAAGTGCCACGAGAAGGAACGTGACGATCGTCGTCACCGTGTTGATTATCAGCTGCCACGTGTCCAAATCCGGAAGGATGAAGAATGACGGAGCCCAGACCACGACCAGCGCCACGCAGAAGGTGAAGAACCAGGCGCGGCTGGCTAACGTCGAGGCGCTGCCCGCGAAGCGGTCGAAACCGGTGATGCGGTCCGAGACCTCGCTCGGCATGATGGCCCGGTTGTGCTTGTGCTCGTTCATGGCGTACCCCTTCTCCTCGTCCTTGCTCGACCTCCCGCCACCGTCCGGGGTGCCGCTCCCATCAAGAGGGCACCGGCATGTGGACGTGAATAACGCGACCCGCGATGAGATGCGCAGCGGCAGACCGCCACCCCGAGCAGCACGAGAAGCTCGCGGCCGGCCCGAGCCCAGCGGCGACCCCCTTCGTCACCAGTAGTGCGCCCGGCCTCCGACACCGCGCCCCATGGCGCCGAGGATCCAGAGGATCGCCCCGATGACGATCAGGATGATGCCGATGGTCGTGAGGATGCCGATGCCCAGCACGAAGCCGAGGATCAGCAGGATGACACCCAAGATGATCATGAGGGGCCTCCTTCTTGCCGCCAGCACGATCATGGACCCGCCGGAGCCGTTTCGCCTGTCGAGAAGGCCGAAGGTGCGTAGCCGGCCCTACGCGGGTAGAGAGAGTGTGTCGGGCATCGAAGACCTGACATCAGCTCGATGCAGAGACCGGTTCCAAACAGGGACCAGTGCCAAGCAGGGGCCAGCTCGAGGACGACGACCAGAACGGGGTTGCAGATGAGCCACCAGCAGTCCGGGCAGCGGGGGCCGGGCGAGGACGACCGCCTCGCACACGAGGTGCGGGGCGAGGTGCAGGGCAACCGCCCGAGCCGGGCCGAGGAGTGGCGCGAGGCCGAGCCGGCGGGGGAGGACCAGCCCACTGCGGACCGGAACATCGTTCCCGAGGACCGGCGGGGCACGCCGTCCGGCATGAGCCACGCGGACGTGGAGGAGCGCTCGGACATCGCGCGCTTCCTCGGCATCTCTGCCTATCCGGGGGACCGGGAGTCTCTCCTCCAGACGGCACGGCAGAACCAGGCGCCGGACGCGGTCCTGGACGACCTGAGCCGGCTGCCCGAGGGCCAGCAGTTCGAGAACGTGCAGGACGTCGTCCGCGCACTCGGGATCGGGACGGAGCAGGAGCGCTGAACCTGGGGCGGTCCGCGGAGGCGCTCAGCGCAGCCGGGCGGCCGCCGTCCGCAGGTGCTCGTCCGCTCGGGCGAGCTCCCTGACCACGTCCTGGGCGGTTTGCCGTCCGGAGAGCATGCCTACGGCCTGGCCGGCGTAGATCACGGCCGTGTCGTAGTCCTGCTCGTCACGGGCGCGGGCCAGCAGCTCCGGGACCGAAGGCTCGGCCTCGACCTCTGCCTCCCGTCCGAGCCACGTGTCGACGAAACGGTTACGCAGCGAGCGGCCGCCGTAGTGTGGAGGCCACCCGGAGCGGGAGGCGCGGTCGAAGACCTCGCTGTACACGGTGGACGTCGCGTCCGCCGCCACGAGCAGGTCGGCAGCCGCGTCCGTGGTCTCCGCCTCGGTGCAGGTGAGGAAGGCCGTGCCCACCCATGCGCCCTCCGCTCCCGCGGCGAGCACGGCGGCGAGGCCGCGGCCGGTGGCGATGCCGCCTGCGGCCAGCACGGGCCGGCGGGCGACGTCGAGCACCTCCTGCAGCAGGGGCAGGGTGGCGACCTCGCCGCGACCGTGGCCGCCGCCCTCAGCGCCCCTCGCGACGATCACGTCGACACCGCACCGGTCCGCGTCCAGGACTTCCTCGACGGTGCCGACCTGGGTCGCGGTCACGATCCCCTGCTCCCGCAGGAGCTCGACCGCCGGGGCGTAGTCGCCGTAGCTCACGGAGACGAGGGCCGGCTGCGCCGAGACGGCCGCGTCCAGCAGCTCCGGCCGGTCACCGAGCACCCAGGCCATCAGGCCGATCCCGAACGGTCTTCCGCTCTGCCTCGCGACGTCCGCCTGCTCGCGCAGCCAGTCCACGCTCGCCGCGCTTCCCACGCCGATGCACCCGAGCGCACCGGCTTCGGAGACGGCGCGAGCAAGCCGTCCCGCGGCGGCGCCCGCCATCGGTGCTCCCACCACCGGGACGTCGAGCCCGAAGGTGTCGGTCAGCCATGTCCGCATGCGCACATCCTGCTCCCGCCCTCGTGCCGTCCCGCGGATATGTGGAACCGAGGCCCGTGTCGAACAGAGGACAGCGTGGAACCGAGGCCCGTGTCGAACAGAGGACCGTGTCGAACCGAGGCAGCGTGGAAGCGAGGGCAGCGTCGAATCCGAGGGCAGTGTGGAAGCGAGGGCACCCTGGAAGCTCGGGAAGTGTGGCGGACGGCACGGCCAGGCCCGGCGAGGCTGGTCGGACCTGGCGAGGCGCGACGGTAGACTGGAGGTGCTGACGGCGTCCTGCCGTCTTTCTCCTGCGGGGCGAGCTGTCCCCGCGAGGTCGCTTCCAGGGCCGCTCCCCCAGGGAGCGCTGCCCGCCCTGCCGGGCGGGAGCCGAATGCGGCCGTAGAGCCGCAACGGAGTCTGTCGCACACGCATGTCCACCTCTCGCTCGTCCTCGATCCCTCGCTCCTCGTCGGGTGCTCGCACCTCAACCTCTGCCTCGTCGTCCACGTCTCGTGGTCCCCGCCGGACCGGTCGGCCCACACGACGCTCCTCGACCCCAGGTCGCCCCCGTTCGGTCGCCAGCGGCGACCCGTCCAGCAGCAGGCTCGACGCGCTGCTCGACGACGCCCAGAACGCTCCCGCTCCGCAGGTGACGTCGTTCGCCGAGACCGGCCTGCCCACGCCTCTCGTGCAGGCCCTCGCGAAGACCGGGGTCACCACGCCGTTCGCCATCCAGGCCCGGGCCCTACCGGACGCGCTCCAGGGCCGGGACGTCCTCGGGCGGGCCCAGACCGGCTCGGGCAAGACCCTCGGGTTCGGCCTGCCGATGCTGGCCCGTCTCGCCGACGGCAGGAGAACACCGACGGCTCCCCGTGGCCTCGTGCTCGTACCCACGCGCGAGCTCGCCAAGCAGGTCGCCGACGTCCTCGCGCCCCTCGGCCGCTCGCTCGGGCTCCGGGTCACCACCGTGTTCGGCGGAGCCCCGATCAACCGCCAGATCAACGACCTCGCGCGTGGCGTGGACGTCGTGGTCGCGACACCCGGCCGTCTGATCGACCTGCTGGAGCGCGGTGCGGCCCGGCTCGACCTCGTGCAGATCACCGTGCTCGACGAGGCCGACTACATGGCCGACCTCGGCTTCCTTCCCTCGGTCAGGCGCATCCTCGACGGCACCCCGGCCGCGGGACAGCGGCTGCTGTTCTCCGCGACCCTCGACCGAGGCGTCGCGCGGCTCGTCGACGCCTACCTGACCGACCCGGTCGTGCACGCGGTCGCGCCCGCCGCGTCTCCCGTCGAGTCCATGGACCACAAGGTGTTCACGGTCACCTCCGAGCACAAGGTGCAGGTCGCGACCGAGGTGGCCGGCAGGCCCGGGCGCACCTTGATCTTCGTCCGCACCAAGCACGGCGCCGACCGGCTGGCCCGTCAGCTCGAGCGGCAGGGCGTCGAGGCGGCAGCGATCCACGGCAACCTCGGGCAGAACGCCCGGCAGCGAGCCCTCGACGCCTTCACCGCCGGCCGTCCCCGCGTCCTCGTCGCGACGGACGTCGCCGCCCGCGGCATCCATGTGGACGACGTCGACCTCGTCGTCCACTTCGACCCGCCGAACGACCACAAGGACTACCTGCACCGCTCCGGGCGGACCGCCCGGGCCGGCACGTCGGGCACCGTCCTGGCGCTCGTCCAGCCCGAGCAGGTGCGGGACGTCGCGAGGCTCCAGCAGGCGGCGAACGTGCGCGCCCGCACCGAGCACGTGCATCCGGGCCATGAGGCCGTACGCGAGGTGGCGACCTCCGGGACTCCCGTCGTCGTCCGGCCGTTGCCGACGCGTGCATCGTCCGACCCCCGAGACGGGTCGTCCGGCCCGCGCGGCCCTCGCAGTCCGCGGACGGGACCTCGCCGTGCGGGTGGCGCGGGACGGCGTCGCCCGGGCGCACGCCGTCCGGCATGATCGGCGTGTGAGGCGGCGCGGGGCATCGAGACCGGGGACGGCGGGGCGGTCCCGGGCCTCGATGCCTCCGCCGCGTTCGTCGCGTCCCGACCTGCTGCTCGGCGCCGGCGTGATGGCGTGGATCGGTGGGGTGCTGTGGCTCGACCGGTCGGGCCCGATGGCCGAGCAGGTCGTGCTGGGGTTGCTGACGTGGACCCTGCTGGTCGTGCTGCTCAGCCGTGAGGTGCCGCTGGTGCGCGCACAGACCGCGGTGGTGGTCGTCCTGGCGACGGCCGTCGAGTACACGTTCTCGCCTCTGCTCGAGGCGTACACCTACCGTCTGGACACGGTGCCGGCCTACGTGCCGCCGGGGCACGGGCTGGTCTACCTCGCCGCGCTCGCCCTGGGCCGCACGCCGCTGTTCTCCCGGCTGCGCGGGCCGCTCGTGACCGCCACCGTGGTCGTCGGCGGCGCCTGGGCGCTCTACGGCGTGCTGTTCGCCGACCGGCGCGACGACCTCGGTGCCTTCTGGTTCGCGTGCCTGCTCGGCTTCCTCGCGTTCGGACGCTCCCGGATGCTCTACGTCGGCGCCTTCCTCGTCGTCAGCTGGCTCGAGCTCGTGGGGACGGCGCTCGGCACGTGGGCGTGGGCGCCGTCCGACCCCGTGCTGGGCGTGGTCGCCCAGGGGAACCCGCCCTCGGGCGCGGCGGGAGGGTACGGCTGGTTCGACCTCTACGCGCTGCTGCTCGCGCCGTCCGTTCTCGTCGCCTTCAACCGCTCGAGGACGGCGCTGTGCAGGTGGCCGTTAGTGGTCACCGCGTTCTCCCCGAAGGGACCGTCCACGCCGTCCAGCGAGGTGAACCTGCCCCCCGCCTCGGTGACGATCGGGACGAGCGCCGCCATGTCGTGCAGCTCGAGCTCGGGCTCGCAGGCGATGTCGACGGCGCCCTCGGCTACGAGCACGTGGGACCAGAAGTCGCCGTAGGCGCGGGTTCGCCAGACCGTCCGGGTGAGCTCGAGGAGGTTGTCGAGCAAGCCCAGCTTCTCCCAACCCTCCAGGCTGGAGAACGACAGGGACGCGTCGTCGAGCCGGCTGACCTCCGACACCGAGATGCGGGTCGCGGACGATAGGGACCGACCCGTCCAGGCGCCCGAGCCGACGGCCGCCCACCACCGCCGCTGCAGGGCCGGCGCGGACACGACCCCGAGCACGGGGACGCCGCCGTCCACGAGCGCGATCAGGGTGGCCCATACCGGCACGCCGCGGACGAAGTTCTTGGTGCCGTCGATCGGGTCGACCACCCACTGCCGCGGCCTGTGCCCGGTGGCCGCGAGCTCCTCACCGACGACGGCGTCGCGAGGGCGCGTGCGCTTCAGCTGGGACCGCACGAGCTCCTCCGCGCTGCGGTCCGCGTCGCTGACCGGGGAGAGGTCGGGCTTGGTCTCGACACGGAGGTCCTGCGCCTTGAACCGCGACATGGTCAGGCCGTCGACCTGGTCGCAGATGACGTGCGCGAGCCGCAGGTCGTCGTCGTACGCCGCGGCGCGCCGCAGGGTCTCCGTGGTCACGGGGGGCACCGTACCGGGGCGGTCTGCGGCGGGACGCGGAGGTCGAACGCGTGGTGCCCCCTGCGCTGCGCGAGCATGGGCCCGTGGAGAAGATCCCGCTCAGCGAGGCCCTGAAGCACGAGGCCAAGGTGCTGCGGGCATTCCTGGACGGCGAGGGGCGGCTGGTCCGGATGCCGGCCAAGTACTCCAAGCGCCTGGTCCTGCTCGACCACTTCTGCCGGCTGTTCGAGCCCGGGGTGCGCTATCCGGAGAGCGAGGTCAACGCGGTCCTTCGCGCCGTCACCGACGACGTGGCGACCCTGCGCCGCTACCTGGTGGATGAAGGATTCATGACGCGCAGCGAGGGGATGTACTGGCGCACGGGCGGAACGGTTTGATTGGTGTGTGTTCGACACATTCATGGGTCTGCCGCTCCACGTCCTGCTGGTCCATTTCGTGGTCGTCGGCGTCCCGCTGATGACCGTGGCGACGGTGGCGGTCGCGGCGTGGCCCTGGGCGAGGGGACGGCTCGGCTGGGTTGTCGTCGTCCTCAACGCTGGCCTGTTCGGGCTCACCTTCGTGGCCAAGGAGGCAGGGGAGAAGCTGTTCGACCGGCTGAGCGAGCCGGCGGCCGCCGAGCAGCACACGGAGCTGGGCGACAGCATGCCCTGGTTCGTCCTTGCCCTGCTGGTGGTGTCCGTGCTCGTGCCGGTGGTCCGGCACCGGCGTCCGCTGGCGGCCGGCGTCCTCGTGCTGACCCTGCTCGTCGGCGGCGCGAACCTGGTCTGGATCTACCGCACCGGCGAGAGCGGCTCCCGCGCGGTCTGGGGCGGGACGGTGTCCGGCCAGCCGTGACGGTTCCTCAGTCAGCCCGCCCGGCCGGCTCCTCGGTGCGGCTCCTCAGCAGCCGGCGCAGCGAGTCGAGGCGGTGCGGCCCGGCCGGCCCGGCGCCTCCGGCCGCCACGAACTCGTCCAGCCCGCAGTCGGGCTCGTCGTGGCTGCACGCGCGGGGACAGGTGGCGCTTCCCGGCTCCAGGTCGGGGAAGGCGGCGAGGAGCCGCTGAGGGTCGACGTGGGCGAGGCCGAACGAGCGGACACCGGGCGTGTCCACGACCCAGCCGCAGGGCCGTCCGTCGCCGTCCCGTAGGCGCAGCGCCACCGCCGAGGAGGACGTGTGCCGTCCTCGGCCGGTCACGTCGTTGACCGCTCCGGTCGCCCGCTCCGCCTCCGGCACGAGCGCGTTCACCAGGGTGGACTTGCCCACCCCGGAGTGCCCCACCAGCACGCTGCTGCGCCCCTCGAGGGCGTGCCGGAGGTGCTCGAGCCCGATCGGGTCGTGCCGGTCGCTGCTGTTGGATTCCGCGGGGGGCGGCCGGCGGGTCACCACCATGGGCACGTCGAGGTCGGAGTAGGCGGCGAGGAACGAGGCCGGGTCCCGCAGGTCCGCCTTCGTCAGGCAGAGCAGGGGGTCGAGGCCGGCGTCGTAGGCGGCGACCAGGCAGCGGTCGACCATCCGCGGCCGAGGCTCGGGGTCCGCGAGGGCCGTCACGACCACGAGCTGGTCGACGTTCGCGACGAGAACGCGCTCGACCGGGTCCGTGTCGTCGGCGGTCCGTCGCAGCACGCTCGTCCGCGGTTCGCGCCGGACGACGCGGGCGAGCGTGTCCGTCGTCCCGCTGGTATCCCCGACCAGCGCGACGCGGTCGCCGACGACGATCCCGGACCGGGCGAGCTCGCGAGCCTTCATCGCGGTCACGAGGCGCTCGTCGTCCGTGGACTCCCCGACCAGGGTCGTGTAGCGGCCCCTGTCGACGGTAAGCACGCGCGCCGGGACCGCGTCCTCGTGCCCCGGCCGCTCCTTGGTCCGGGGCCGCGAACCTCGGGGGTTGGGGCGGATCCGCACGTCGCTCTCGTCGTAGCGGCGCCTCCGCGGGGGGGCCACGCGCTCGGCCCGATCAGGCGGTACGGCCGGCAGGCCGGGCCGGACCCGTCGTGCTCACCTCGTCGCCGCTGGCGACCATCCGCTGCCAGAGGTCGGCGAACCCCGGCAGGGTCTTGCTCGTCGTCTCGATGTTCTCGACGACGACGTCGGGGACGCGCAGGCCCACCAGCGCGCCGGCCTGGGCCAAGCGGTGGTCGTGGTACGTGGAGAACGTCCCGCCGTGCAGGGGACGGGGCCGGATCACGAGGCCGTCGTCGGTCTCCGTGACGTCCCCGCCGAGACCGCCCAGCTCTCGTGCGAGTGCCGCGAGCCGGTCGGTCTCGTGCCCGCGCAGGTGCGCGACCCCGCGCAGGGAGGAGGGTGAGTCGGCCAGGGCCGCCAGCGCCGCGACGACGGGGGTGAGCTCCCCGCACCGCCGCAGGTCGGCGTCCAGGCCGTAGAGCTCGCCGCTGCCCCGCACCGTCAGGCCCTCCCGGTCGAGGCTCACCTCCGCGCCCATCTGGTCGAGCAGGTCCCGCATCGCGTCACCCGCCTGGGTCGTCCACTGCGGCCAACCGGGGATGGTCACCTCGCCGCCGGCCACCGCGGCAGCCGCCACGAAGGGGGCCGCGCTCGACAGGTCGGGCTCGACCTGGACGTCCAGGCCGGCGATCTCTCCGGGCTCGACGGACCAGACGTCGTCCTCGGGCTGCTCGACCACGACGCCGACGTCCCGCAGGCACTCCATGGTCATCGTGATGTGCGGCTGGGACGGGATCGGCGGGCCGACGTGCCGCACGCGGACCCCCTGGTCGAAGCGAGCGCCGGCGATGAGCAGCCCGGAGACGAACTGGCTGGACGCCGACGCGTCCAGCGTGACGGGCCCACCGGGCAGCGAGCCACGCCCGTGCACGGTGAACGGCAAGGCCGCCCGCCCACCGTCGTCCACCTGGCCGCCGAGGTCGCGGAGCGCCTGCAGGGCGGGTCCCATGGGTCGGTCGCGAGCGCGCTCGTCGCCGTCGAAGGTCACGGCACCCTCGGCGAGCGCCGCGACCGGCGGCAGGAACCGCATCACCGTCCCGGCGAGCCCGCAGTCCACCCGAGCCCCGTGCATCGCCCCGGGGGTCACCAGCCAGTCCTCGACCCCCTGGCTGGCGGCAAGGTCCTCCACCGTCACGCCGAGGGCGCGCAGCGCCTCGGCCATGAGCACGGTGTCGCGGGAGCGCAGCGGTGCGCGCAGGCGGGACGGCTGCGCGGCGAGCGCGGCGAGGGCGAGGTACCGGTTGGTGAGGGACTTGGAGCCGGGCAGATCGACGCGGGCGCTCAGCGGCGAGGTCGCAACCGGTGCCCGCCACCCAGGTGACGCCATGCCTCGTGAGGTCATACGAGTGAAGCGTAGCGAGGGGAGGGGGTCACACTCCGACGGCGTCCCCAGCCCTGTGGGCAGCGAGCTTGGCCTCCCGCTTGGCGGCCTTCGCGGCGCGTCGCGCGTCCTTCTTCGCGTGTCCCGCGGCGCGCTTGGCCTCCTTGGCCGCGTGCTTGCCGCGCCAGGCGAGCCCCGGCCGCCCTTCCGTGTCGACCGCGGCGAGGAGAGCACCGCCGAGCAGGCCCAGGTTCTTCAGGAACAGCTGCAGCTGCTGCCGCTTGGCCGTGGGGTCGGACTGGTGCCAGAACTGGTGCTGGGTATAGGTGGTGGGGACGATCGAGGCGACGAGCACCAGGGCGGCGAGCCTCGGGAGGCGGCCGATGGCCAGCAGCGTGCCCGCCCCGGCCATCGCGGCGCCGTTGGCGCGCACCAGCGTCTCGGGGTCGTTGGGCAGACCCACGGTGGGGGCGAGCTTTGCCACCATGGGCCGGGCAGCCTCGGCCTGGACGGCCGGATGCCGGAACTGGTCGACACCTCCGAGGACGAAGCTGGTCGCGAGCAGGGGTCGGGCGATGCGCCGCACGAGGGTCATGGCACTTTGCTACCGCATTGCCGCGCGGCAGGCGAGTGCTGGCAGGAACGGTCGCGGCGCGGCGCCGTCCTCCCGGCACCCCTCGACCGGGCCTCGCTGCCCACCGGCCTGGCAGGCTGGCCGCCATGTGCGGCCGCTACGCAGCCAGCCGGAGTCCCGACGACCTCGTGGAGGAGTTCGAGGTCGTCGAGGACCGCACCCGGGACCCCGAGAGCCCGCCGGTGTCGCCCGACTACAACATCGCACCGACGAAGACCGCGCCGGTCGTCCTGGAGCGGCGTCCCCGTACCGGGGCGGTCAGCGAGGACGGCGTCGCGCCTTCCGACCCACCCGGGGCGGGGTCGGAGGGTGACGGGTCCGGCGGCGGAGTGGACGACGGGACTGAGCCGGGTCGCGACACCGAGGCCGGAGCCGGCGGCGGGGGCGAGGGAGGCGCCGTCCGGCAGCTGAGGCCCCTCGTGTGGGGGCTGGTGCCGTCGTGGGCGAAGGACCGCAGCGTCGGCTCGCGGCTCATCAACGCGAGAGCGGAGTCGCTCCTGGAGAAGCCGGCGTTCCGCAAGGCGGCGATCGGGCGCCGCTGCCTGGTGCCCGCGGACGGCTGGTACGAGTGGCAGAAGAGCCCGACGGTGAAGGACCGGAAGGGCAAGCCGCGCAAACAGCCGTTCTTCGTCAGTGACTCGGAGGGTGACGTGCTCGCGTTCGCCGGTGTCTACGAGTTCTGGCGCGATCCGGAGCGCGACCCCGAGGACCCCGAGGCCTGGCTGACGACGTACGCGATCGTCACGACGTCCGCGGTCGGCCAGATGGAGCGGCTGCACGACCGGATGCCGCTCGCCCTTCCCCGTGAGCACTGGGACCGCTGGCTCGACCCCGACGTGCAGGACCCGGACGAGGTCCGCGGGCTGCTCGTCCCCGGCGACGTGGCCAGGTTCGTCCTCACCCCGGTGTCGACGCTGGTGAACAACGTGCGTAACGAGGGTCCCGAGCTGGTCGAGCCCCTGGCGGTCGAGGACCTCGTCGGGGTCGTGGACCCGGTGACCGGCGAGGTCTACGGAGGCCAGGGCGATGCGCTGTTCTGAGCGGGCGTGAGCCAGGTTGCGGTGGCCTCGTTCGTGCTGGACGTCGGCACCTCGCTCGGCCGTGCCCGCGCGCACTGCGACGTCCCGGGCGTCGCGCACGTGGCGGGGCGGCTGCTGCTCGGGCACGGCGCGGGGGGCGGGATCGACGCCAGGGACCTTCTGGTGGCCCGGGCCGTCGCCGTGGAGGCCGGCTGGGCGGTCGCACGCATCGAGCAGCCCTGGCGCGTGGCCGGCAAGCGGGTGGCGCCGGCGCCGCTGCGGCTGGACGTGGCCTGGCTCGAGGTGACGCGGGCGCTCGTCGGCTCGAGTGGTTCAGGCATCTCGGCCGCCTCGGGCAGATCGCTCGCCGCCTTCGGGACGCCGTCCCCGCTGGTTCTCGGCGGCCGCAGCGCCGGCGCTCGGGTCGCCTGCCGGACCGGCGCGGAGCTGGGCGCGGTCGGCGTGGTGTGCCTGTCGTTCCCGCTCCACCCCCCCGGCAGGCCGGAGAGGAGCCGCGCGGCCGAGCTGGCGGCCGTGACGTGCCCGGTCCTCGTCGTGCAGGGGGAGCGGGACCCGTTCGGCGGGCCGGACGACGTTCGCGCCGTGGCGCCGGCCGCGGCACGGGTCGTACCGGTCCGCAGCGACCACTCACTGGCGCGAGACGCCGACTCGGTGAGCCGCGCGGTGGCGGCGTTTCTGAAGGGCTTCTGAAGGCACCCTTCCGACCTGTCGCGGCGTCCTGGGTCAGTGCCCTCGGTTACGCCGGAGGCCAACCTGAGCGTGGCACGCGGGTCCGTCACTGGGCGGCTGTCAGCCGACTGACCCTGGAGGTCCCGTGAACCGTGAACAGGCGTTCGAGCTGCGCGACAGCTTGTTGGACCAGCTGGGCGCGATGTCACAGGACACGAGTCACGCGTGGTCGGCGCTGCCCTCTCTCGGCGTCTACCACGGCGGAGCCGAGGAGGGCTGGGAGGGCGGCTACGGGCTCTCCGTGCTGATCCCCGAAGGACAGGAGCGCGAGTACTTCGAAGCGTGGACCAAGCACGCGATCAGCGAGGCAGACGGTGAGGTGAACGTTGCGACCGTCGGACCGTTCCGGGCTTACGCCTGCCCTTCCGCTGCGCATCTTGCACCCGGCTGTTCGATCAGCGGCGAGCGACGCATGGCGGGGACGCTGGGCGGCTTCGTGCAGCGGGAGGACGGGACGCTAGGAGCCCTGTCGAACGCCCATGTACTGGCGCATCTGACCGTCTCCCGACTCGGGAGTCCTGTCTACCATCCCGGACTCGGGGACGAGCCGCGGGCTAGTTCCCTTCGGGGAACTCGTCGAGTTCGTGGAGCTGCAGGGTGAGCGGCAGATCAACCAGATAGATGCTGCGATCGCTTCGTGTGACCCCGACAAGGTCAGCATCGCGTGGCCGAGGCCCGGTGCGGATGGCTACGTCGTCGGGACGACTGACAACCCCGATCCAGAGGAGCAGCATGCCAAGGTGGGGCGGACCACCGGACTGACTCGGGGTCGCCTCACTCGCGAAGGTCATCTCACGTGGATCGACTACGGCGGGCTGGGGATGCTGCGGTTCGATGACGTCACGGTCTATGAGAGTGCGGAGCAGCCCTTCGCAGGTCCTGGCGACAGCGGCTCCCTGATCTATGGGGAGAACAGCCGACTCGCGGCAGGCCTTCTGTTTGCCGGAGCGGATACGGGTGGCAAGTATGGGACGGGAACAACCCTGGCGATCCCCGTTGTCAAGGTCCTGGCAGCGTTGAGAACCGAGTTGGTGGTGTCAGGAGGTGCCCAATGATCAGTCGAGCCGAGGCGAAGGAGGCCCGTGACGAGCTTGCAGCGACGTTGGGCATCGCGAGTGCGCCGTGTGCAGAGATCCTGGGGCTGGGCATCGCTCGTGAAGAGGGCAGCTACGTCGTCGAAGTGGACGTGACACGCCCGGACGTTGAGCTGCCGGACGCTGTGCGCGGCGTCCCGGTCCGTGCAGTTGTCTCGGCCTTGCCGCGGGCCTACTGACCGCTGCAAGCAGCTGCCGACGTCCCGGTCGCCCACCTGCGTGTCGTCCCGGACCTCCACCCGGGGCAGATGCGCCCGGCGCCAGCGGCGGAATGAGGATGGTGCACGCCGGCGTTCTTCTCGACTGGAAGCCAGTTGCGGAAGGAATCTCGATGCTGTTGGGGATCGACGTGGGCCCGCCGGGGTCCGGGGCCTGCCTGCACGTCCTACGCCCGGTCAGCGGCGGTACAACCCGGACACTAGGCTTGGTGGCGATGACTGAGGACACCAGCCGCGCCCCGCAGGCCGAGAGCCAGGAGCAGCGCGCTGCCCGGTTCGAGTCCGACGCCCTGCAGTACCTCGACCAGCTGTACTCGGCGGCGATGCGCATGACGCGCAACCCAGCGGACGCGGAGGACCTCGTCCAGGAGGCGTACACCAAGGCCTTCGCGTCGTTCCACCAGTACAGGCCGGGGACGAACCTCAAGGCCTGGCTCTACCGGATCCTCACGAACACGTACATCAACTCCTATCGGAAGAAGCAGCGCCAGCCGCAGCAGTCCCAGTCCGAGGAGATCGAGGACTGGCAGCTGCACCGGGCGGAGTCCCACATGTCCACCGGGCTGCGGTCGGCCGAGGCGGAGGCGCTCGAACGCCTCCCGGACTCCGACGTGAAGGAGGCCCTCCAGCAGATCCCGGAGGAGTTCCGGATCGCGGTGTACCTCGCCGACGTCGAGGGCTTCGCCTACAAGGAGATCGCGGAGATCATGGGAACGCCCATCGGAACCGTGATGTCCAGGCTCCACCGCGGCAGGCGGCAGCTACGCGCACTGCTCGAGGACTACGCCCGCGAGCGTGGGCTCGTCCGGTCGCGCGCT